>JBATHJ010000259.1:0-2561 GCA_049666625.1 Gammaproteobacteria bacterium
CGCGACCTCACCGATTCCACGGTATTGCGCACCCTCGGGGTTGGTTTTGCACACAGCCTCATCGCCTACCAGTCGTTGATGCGCGGCCTGAGCAAGCTCGAAATCAATGCCGCCGAAATCGAAGCCGACCTCGACAGTTCATGGGAAGTGCTGGCAGAACCGATTCAAACCGTGATGCGCCGTTATGGCATTGCCAATCCGTATGAAAAACTCAAGGCCATCACCCGCGGCAAGGCGATCACCCGTGATGACATGCACAGGTTTATCAACAGCCTCGAACTGCCCGCCGATGTGATTACACGCCTGCTCGCGCTGACACCGCAAAACTACACGGGTAACGCGGAACAGCAGGCACGCAAGATTTAATTCAGGCGGCGTATAAACATGTTTGGCAGCGAACTCAGCATCGAACTTTTTCTGCGCGACTATTGGCAGAAAAAACCGCTGCTGTTTCGCAATGCTTTTCCCGACATTGAAAGCCCGGTGTCACCCGACGAGCTCGCCGGCCTGGCCTGCGTCGAGGGGATTAATTCACGGCTGATATTCGAAAGCCCCGAATACTCGGCTGAAGGCCGCGCCTGGTCTGCAAAATACGGGCCCTTCGATGAAAACGATTTTTCACATTTGCCCGACAGCGGCTGGAGCCTGCTGGTCAGCGACGTGGAAAAACACCTGCCCGCGGCGCGCGAAATATTCGACGCGTTTCGATTTATTCCCGACTGGCGTATTGATGACCTGATGATCAGCTATGCCCCGACCGGTGCTTCGGTCGGTGCGCATGTCGACGCCTACGATGTATTTTTGCTGCAGCTGCATGGCATCCGGCGCTGGATGATTAGCGAAAACTTTGATGAACACGTATTGCCAAATACTGACATGCGCATTTTGTCGAACTTTGCCGCTGAAAACACCTGGGACCTGCAACCCGGCGACATGCTCTACCTGCCGCCCAATGTTGCGCATCACGGCATTGCACAAAACGACTGCATGACTGCTTCGATCGGGTTTCGTGCGCCTTCGTTGCGCAACCTGGTCAGCGACTTTGGTGAATACATGGCGTGCCGCCTGCCCGAAGCCCTGCGCTATACCGACCCTGAACTGGTCACCCAGCCACACCCTGCTGAAATCACTGCGCAGACCGCGCGTAAACTGAAAAACCTGTTGCTCGAGAACATCGAACTGGATGATGACAGCATCAGCGACTGGCTCGGCGAATTTGCCAGCGACAACCGCACCGCCGCCCAGCTGTATGAAAGTGACCTGCAGTTTAGCGACAGCCATGATCTGTACACCCACATCAGTGACGTTGCCAGGCTTGAGCACAATCCAATGTCACGCTTCCTGTTTGCACGCCACGCCCAGAGTGCCAGGCTGTTCGTAGACGGCCGTGCCAGCGCCTGCTCGATCGAGTTTGCCGAAACAATATGCGCGCATAACATCCTCAATACCCGCACATTACTCGAAGCAGTCAAACATCCACAGGATGAAGTCCTGTTGCTCGAACTGTTCAATAAACAATGCCTGCTGGTCTATGATGAACCCGGCTGAAATACGCATCGCCGACTGGAACAACAACGACGACCGCGCTGCCCTGCGCATGATACGCAAGCAGGTGTTTATCGACGAGCAACAGGTCCCGGTCGAACTTGAATGGGACGAATTTGATGACAGCAGCACGCATTTCCTGGCCACGGTTAATCACGCAGCGGTGGCGACGGCTCGGTTAAAAACCGACGGCCAGCTCGGACGCATGGCGGTACTGAAAGCCTGTCGCCATCGCGGCATCGGTGCATCGCTTTTGAAATATATCCTTGCATACGCGCGCATGCAGTCACTGGCAGAACTTTATTGCCATGCCCAGATCAGTGCACTTGATTTTTACCGGCAACACGGCTTTAATGAATTTGGCGAAACATTTTTAGATGCCGGTATTGTGCATCGCGCCATGAAATTAAAACTTGATTAGATCAGACTTGATCAGGCCTGTGCAGCATGACTAACATACTCGGCGAAACCAACCAGGCACATCATCTCAGCACCGCTGTTGAAAATCGCGATATTGCGATCGAACTGGCGCAACAGGCACGGCATCAGCTCGATATCTTCAGCCAGACGCTGGACGCAAGCCTGTATGACAATGATGCGTTCGAACGCGCTGTATTTGATCTCGCACGCCTGCACCCCAGTACTCGAATACGCATCCTCGTGCAGGACGCGAGTGCTGCACTGCACAATGGTCACCGCCTGTTAAGGCTTTCCCAAAACCTGACGAGCTCGGTATTTATCCGCAAACCTTCGCGTGATCATCGCGATGAACAGGGCGCATTTATGATTGTAGATGGTGTCGGTTATATGCATCGCGTGGTCGGCAACCAGTACAGTTACAATGCCATTGCTAATTTCATGGCACCGCAACAGGCCGGCCAGCTAGGAGATTTTTTCAACCAGGTGTGGGAACACGCCCAGCCGGATCCACAGTTACGCCGGCTGTACGTATAATTTATCGTACGTATAAATATTGTACGTATATTTACCTGTGTTTGATCGGTTCAGGCTTACCC
>JBATHJ010000260.1:0-6157 GCA_049666625.1 Gammaproteobacteria bacterium
GGTTGGCCACCATGATGGCGCAGTTTTCCTCGGCTTCATTGGTAGAGGCACCGAGATGTGGCAGCGCGATCACGCGTGGATTATGTTTAAGCTTTTCTGACGGAAAATCGGTGACATAGGCATGCACCTTGCCGCTGCTGATACCAGTCAGTACGGCATCATCATCGATAATGCCTTCACGGGCAAAATTCAGCACCACGATATTGTCTTTCATCGATGCCAGGCGCTCGGCATTCAGCAGGTTGCGCGTGGCATCGATCAGCGGTACATGAAAGGTCACGAAATCTGATTGCCTGAGCAGCTCATCGAAGCTCGGCATTTCCTGCACATTGGCCGACAATTGCCAGGCGCTGCGCACCGTGATGGTGGGATCAAAACCGACCACGCGCATACCCAGATCAAGTGCCGCATTCGCAATCTGCACCCCTATGGCGCCCAGGCCGACCACACCGAGGGTGCGTCCGGGCAGTTCGAAACCGACAAATTTTTTCTTGCCGTCTTCGACTTTTTTGCGCTGTTCGTCTTCGCTGCCTTCAATTTGCGCGGCGTAATCCCAGGCCTGGACGATATTGCGGCTGGCGATAAGCATGCCAGCAATCACCAGTTCTTTCACCGCGTTGGCATTGGCGCCGGGGGCATTGAACACCGGGATACCGTGCTCACTGAGGGTGTTCACCGGCACATTATTGGTGCCGGCACCGGCACGGCCAACGGCCTTGAGTTCAGCATTGATTTCCATGTCGTGCAGGTTGGCGGAACGCAGAATTATGGCATCCGGCCCCTGCTGATCAGCGCCAACGCTAAAACTGTCGCTGGGCAGAAGCTTAAGTCCTTTCTCAGATATATTATTGAAGGTTTTGATTTTAAACATATTAATATTCGCTACGTCATGCTGGCGATGGGCACCAACGGGTTCGATATCTTACACGCCCAGGCGATGCGCGCCCTTGCTGCTGCGTGATCGCGGTTACCTGGGCCGGGTTGTCTAGGCTTGCGTTCTGGCAAACTCGGTCATGTACTCAACCAGCGCATCCACCCCGTCCTGCGGCATCGCATTATATATGCTGGCGCGCATGCCGCCGACTGAACGATGGCCCTTGAGCGTAGTAAGACCGTTTTTCTCGGCACCTTCGAGGAAGGCCTTGTCGAGATCGGCATTGGCCAGGATGAAGGGCACATTCATCCACGAGCGGCAGGATTTTTCCACCGGGTTGGAATAAAAATCAATCTGCTCAATCGCGCCGTAGAGTTTTTCCGCTTTGGCCTGGTTAATTTTTGCCATGCCGGCGATGCCGCCCTTCTGTTTCAGCCATTCGAACACCAGCCCGGCCAGGTACCAGCTGTATGTCGGTGGCGTGTTATACATGGATTCATTATCAGCATGGGTTTTGTAATCAAACATCACCGGCATCGATGGCATTGCATGTCCGACCAGGTCTTCGCGAACAATGACCAGGGTGAGGCCGGCGGGGCCGATATTTTTCTGCGCACCGGCATAGATCAGGCCAAACTTTGAAACATCAATCGGCCGTGACAGGATGGTCGAAGACATGTCCGCCACCAGCGGCACATCGCCACTTTCGGGTACATAGGGAAATTCGACACCGACGATGGTCTCGTTCGGTGTGTAATGCAGGTAGGCCGCATCGCGGTCGAAGCTGAGCGAAGCTGCGTCCGGCACCGTGGTGAACTTGCTCTCGCTGGTATCGGCGACCACGTTGACCGCGCAAAATCGTTTCGCTTCCGCGACGGCTTTTTTGGACCACTGCCCGGTGAGCAGATAATCTGCGCTGGTTTTATCACCCAGCAGGTTGATCGGCACCATGGCGAACTGGCTGCTGGCGCCGCCCTGCAGGAACAGCACCTTATAATTGTCGGGAATCGCCATCAGTTCGCGCAAATCAGCTTCGGCCTTAGCCGCGATAGACATGAAGGCCTTGCCGCGATGGCTCATTTCCATCACCGACATGCCGCTGCCGTTCCAGTCCAGCATTTCGTCGCGGGCCTGTTCGAGTACTTCTGTGGGCAGGGCTGCCGGGCCTGCGCTGAAATTATAAATTCTGCTCATTTTTTTATCGCACTGAGGTTGGGAGTAATGTTAGAAATAAGGTTATGAAGTTAAAGTAATATATTGTTTTATAAAATATTACTCTTCGCTTTCTTCTTCAAAAGCTTCAATGGTTTCGACTTCGACGAGATGCTCGTCATTGGTCAGTCGTATCAGCCGCACGCCCTGGGTATTGCGCCCCATTTCGCTGATTTCACTCACCGCGATGCGCACCAGGGTACCGCTGTCACTGATCAGCATAATCTCGTCATCGTCCTCAACCAGTACCGCCGACACCACTTCGCCGTTACGCTCGTTGGCCTGGATGGATATCACGCCCTGGCCACCGCGGCCCTTGAGCGGATACTGATCCACCGGCGTGCGCTTGCCAAAGCCATTGGCGGTGGCGGTAAGAATACTGCCGCTGTCGCCCACCATGATCATGCCAATCACGCGCTGACCGGCTGGCAGGCGCATGCCGCGCACACCGGCCGCGGTGCGACCCATGGCGCGCACATCGGTTTCAGAGAAACGCACTGCCTTGCCGCCGTTCGACAGCAGCATGATGTGGCTCTCACCATTGGTGATAACCACGTCGACCAGGGTGTCGTCTTCGCGCAGGTCGATAGCAATAATGCCCGAGGTACGTGGTCGTGAGAAATTGCTCAGCGCGGTTTTCTTCACCGTGCCGCTGCTGGTGGCCATGAAAATAAAATGTTCGGCATCGTATTCACGAATCGGCAGCACCGCGTTGATACGTTCACCCTGTTCCAGCGGCAACAGGTTGATCATGGGTTTGCCACGTCCGCCGCGACCAGCCGCCATCGGCATCTGGTACACCTTGAGCCAGTACATTTTGCCGCGACTGGAAAAACACAGCAGCGTATCGTGGGTATTGGCGACGAAGAGTTTTTCGATAAAGTCTTCTTCTTTGACGCGGGTGGCGGATTTACCGCGGCCACCGCGACGCTGTGTATTATAAGTATCGAGCGTCTGGCACTTGGCATAGCCTTCGTGCGAGAAGGTGACGACCACGTCTTCTTCCGCAATCAGGTCTTCCATGCACATGTCGAGCTCGCTCTCGATGATTTCGCTGCGGCGCGCATCCGCGTAAAGCTCACGGATTTTTTCCAGCTCTTCACGAATCACCTGCATCAGCCGGTCCGGGTCGCCGAGAATATCCAGCAGCTCCTTGATGAGATCGAGGATCTGCTTGAACTCATCGACAATCTTGTCCTGCTCGAGCCCGGTCAGGCGGTGTAAACGCAAGTCAAGAATCGCCTGCGCCTGCACCTCGGACAAATGATAACCATCGTCTTTCAGGCCCATGCGCGGATCCAGCGCGTCGGGACGTGACGAGGCCGCACCGGCGCGGGAAATCATATCGGTGACTGCACCGGGCGCCCAGGCGGTATCCATCAGGCCCTGTTTCGCTTCTGCCGGATTGGCCGAACGCTTGATCAGCGCGATGACTTCATCGATGTTAGCCAGCGCCACGGCGAGACCTTCCAGCACATGGGCGCGATCACGCGCCTTGCGCAGGTCGTAAATGGTGCGACGGGTGACCACTTCGCGACGATGGCGAATAAAGGCCTGCAGAATCTGCTTGAGATTGAGCAACTGTGGCTGGCCATCAACCAGCGCCACCATGTTGATACCAAACACCGTCTGCATCGAGGTCTGGGTATAGAGATTGTTCAGCACCACGTCCGCGACTTCGCCGCGACGCAGTTCTATCACAATACGCATACCGTCCTTGTCGGACTCATCGCGCAGTTCACTGATGCCTTCGAGGCGTTTTTCCTTGACCAGCTCGGCGATACGTTCGATCAGACGTGCCTTGTTCACCTGGTAAGGAATTTCGGTCACGATAATAGTCTGGCGGCCGTTTTTCTCGTCGATAATCTCGGCGCGCGCACGCATCACCATGCGGCCGCGGCCGGTGTGGTAGGCATTGCGGATGCCGCCGGTACCGTTGATCAGTGCCGCCGTGGGCAGATCCGGCGCCGGAATATGTTCCATCAGGCCGTTGATATCAAGCTCGGGGTTTTCGATCAGCGCGAGACAGGCGTTAATAACTTCGGTGAGATTATGCGGCGGAATATTCGTCGCCATACCCACGGCGATACCCGAGGACCCGTTGACCAGCATCGCTGGCACACGCGTCGGCATGACCACCGGCTCGGATTCAGAACCATCGTAGTTTTCGACAAAGTCGACTGTTTCACGGTCCAGGTCAGCCAGCAGTTCGTGCGCAATTTTTGACATACGCACTTCGGTATAACGCATCGCTGCAGGTGCATCGCCATCCACCGAGCCGAAGTTACCCTGGCCATCGACCAGCATGTAACGTAAGGAGAACGGTTGCGCCATGCGCACGATAGTGTCGTACACCGCGGTGTCGCCGTGGGGATGGTATTTACCGATGACATCACCCACCACACGGGCGGATTTTTTATAGGGTTTGTTGAAGTCGTTACCGAGAACGCTCATCGCGTAGAGCACGCGCCGATGCACCGGTTTGAGGCCATCACGCACATCTGGTAAAGCACGGCCGACGATGACGCTCATGGCGTAGTCCAGGTAGGACTGACGCATTTCGTCTTCTAGATTGACCGGGGAAATTTCTTTTGCAAATTCAGCCATTTAGACAGGACGCCCGGATTCCTTGAGTGGTTATTTTATGCCAGTAACAAAGCGCACAATATTAGCACATTCGGCTTCTGCGTAGCACGCACAAACAGACAATTATTTGCATAATTCAGCAATAAAAAATTGAGCGAAAACAGGCGGTAAAGAACCCGTCTGCAAAGCGAGCGGTGGACGGCGTAAAACGCAGTTCAGACAGTGGATTTAACTAGTATGCGATGCCGGCTGAGTGGCGAGCGGCTCGACACTGTGGCCCAGGTGCAGGCAATAGCCCAGCCAGCGAAACAGAAAACGATTGAGCTTCCATTTCACCCGTAACGAGTGGCCTGGCAGGTGATTCAATCGTACGCGACCGTGGCGCAGATGGCCTGCGAGAACTTCGACACTGCCGGCATCATGATACACGCGTATCGTCAGGTCGGGTTCAGCCACCAGTGTCGCGGTTGAGGCAGCGGGAAAGTAATACGTGAGATGAAATGTAGAGGTGTAACGACTACGGTCCTGCAGGGTAACGTGCAAATCCAGGCAGCCATCGATATGCGAGACCGCTTCGCCACTGAAGCTGGCCACTAACGGAATCAGCTTTTTCAGCCGTATATAATTGTTTTCATACAGATCCATCAGGCTGGCGAATTCGCCCGGTTTGACGGTTTCAAATGCATATCGACGCGGTGAATACATACTGTCTGGCACGCCTCTTCTGGCTATCGTGTAGTGCTGTCATGGAACATGATAACGACTGAATGATTTATCACGCCTGCTGGTATACTATAGCGCACCTTATAAACCCAGCAGAATATATCTAAATATGTCACGCACTGATTCTTTACCCGAAGCCACCGGCCTCAACAAATACATTCGCAAATTGCGCTATCACGAGGCTTCGCGGCAGTGGTTTGCCGTGCTGTTCGTACTGCTGGTGAGCTGGCTGGGACAGCCCATACCCGAACTGCTCTATGCCGGCACAGCCATCATAATCATCGGCGAAGTCATTCGCATGTGGGCATCGGGCCATGTGAAGAAAAACAAGGTGCTCGCCACCGACGGCCCCTACGCGTTCGTCAGGCACCCGCTGTATGTCGGCAACATTCTACTGGTTGCAGGGTATTCACTGGCATCTGCGCTGTGGTGGTCGCCTGTATTAATGGTCGCACTGCTGCTGTTTTATTACCCGCCGGCAATTTCATACGAAGACGGAAAACTGCAGGCACATTTCGGCGAGCAATGGGAAAACTGGAGCCGCAACATCCACGCCCTGATACCCAGCTTTAGCAACCGCGCCGGCAGCACCAGCAGCAGCTGGTCATTCAAACAAAGCCTGATGCAAAATGGCGAGCCTGTTATCGTGGTTTACCTGGCCTGGTGCCTGTACCTGCTTTACGCAAAACTAATGTAACAGGCCCGGTCTGCAGCAAGCATGCAACACGGCCCCGAAACATCCGCGCTGAAAGCGTGGATAGA
>JBATHJ010000261.1:0-5214 GCA_049666625.1 Gammaproteobacteria bacterium
GATAAGAGAAATAATTTAGTCCGCGAACAACGCAAAGGACGCAAAAAAACTATTATATTTATTTCGCGTTATTTGCGTTGTTCGCGGAATTATTTGTGTATTGATATCGGTGTTCATCTGCGTTCATCAGCGGATAATTAATTTTTAGTATTTTCGTATATTCACGCACTCTTTTTCGTCAGGTTCACCTGTTCTATGGTGGGCAAATCCAGCTGGTAGTGTTTTGCCTGTGCTAATGCGCGTTCGAGGCGTGCCGGGGCGCTGCGGCCCATGCACGTGTGATCAAGGTCGCCGTTGAAGGCTTCGAGCATGCCGTTCATCAGCCTGCCTGGTTCGATGGTTTCACCGGTCATGGCGAACTGCAACTGCATGACTTCGTGCGCAATGTCCTGTGCCAGCTCGCGGTGCTTGCGCCAGAGTTCACCGACGCTGCCACCGACGCGCAGACCCGCGATATTGGTGGTGATGATATAGACATTTTTCAGAATCAGTTCGAACAGCAGCGCGGTTTCGTCCTCGAGCACCCGCACCGGGATATCGAGCGCGCCAAGCGCATCCGCCAGCGGCTGTGCGTGTTTACCATAGGCAGGCGACGGAATCAGTACTTTCACATCCTGGCCTTTTTTCTTTTCGAACCAGACCGAAATCACCGTCGGTTCGATAGCGTGCTGTTTCCAGTCCGCCGGCAGCAGCTCGTTTTGCAGCAGTACAACGCGATCGCGCCAGATTGACGGCACCTGCTCGAGCATGGGCTGTAAATCAGCTTCAGCCACCGCGATTAGCACCAGCTCGGGATCGGGCAGTTGGGCCGCCTGTTCAGCCATGCTGGTGCCACGCACCACCGGCACCACCGGGTAGCCGGCGCGCAGAAATCCGCGGGCAAACACGCTGCCCATTTCACCCAGGCCTGCGATCACAACAGGTTTATGCATAACAATTCCGCTCATAAGACACAGGTTCTCCACAGGCTGATAGAATGGCGGCAAATTATAACAATGCCGAGCCAAAATTGAGACCCGTAGCGCAATCGCAGGACCGCATTTCCCTGCTGACACAATGGTTAAACACACTCGCCGAGGGCAATTTTAGCGCACCGCTGCCGGCCTCTGCCGATGCCAGCTTCCGGCGCTATTTCCGTGTACATGATAACGCCGCCAATACCGACCGTATCGTTATGGATGCGCCGCCGGACAAAGAAGACTGCAGCGCGTTTATCCATGTCACGCATTTACTCAGGGGGGTCGGTGTAAATGCGCCCGCAATCCTGGCGCAGGACCTGGCGCAGGGATTTTTACTGCTGGAAGACCTGGGCAGCGAACCCTACCTCGGACTGCTGAATGACAACAGCGCGGACCGCCTGTATGCCGATGCTATCGGCGCCCTGGTCAGGATGCAGGCGATCAAAAATAATTTACCCGCCTATGACAGCCAGCGCCTGCAAACTGAAATGGGCCTGTTCGAAACATGGTACCTCAACCGCCACCTTGGCGTTCAGCTGGAGTCAGATCAGCAGCAAACACTTGCGCAGTGTTGCCAGCTGCTAATCGACAACGCCAGGCAACAGCCGCAGGTATTTGTGCACCGCGATTATCATTCACGCAACCTGATGAAAACCAGCAGCAATAATCCCGGCGTGATCGATTACCAGGACGCGGTCATCGGGCCGATCAGCTATGACCTGGTGTCCCTGTTCAAGGACTGTTACATAGCATGGCCGCGTGATCGCATCGAAGCCTGGCTGAAAAACTATCTTGCAGCCGCATCGCTCGAGGTCGATTTTAAAACCTTCCTGCGCTGGTTTGACCTGATGGGCGTGCAGCGCCATCTGAAAGTACTCGGCATATTTTCAAGATTGAATTACCGTGATGGCAAGGCGCAATACCTGGATGATCTGCCGCTAACACTTACGTATGTTGTGGATGCGTGCGAACGCTATGCAGAACTCAAACCTTTGCTTGAATTGCTGCAGTCATGCGTTCTCAAGCATTCACCGGCAGGCGACTGACAGCATGTACTTCAGCCTGTTGTTTACTTCATGAACAAGAAAATCACCCGCGCCATGATTCTCGCCGCCGGCCGCGGCGAACGCCTGCGCCCGTTGACTGACCGCACACCCAAGCCGTTGCTCGAAGTCGCCGGTAAAAAACTTGTCGAATACCATATCGAAAACCTCGCACGCGCAGGCATTACTGACATAATAATCAATACCGCGTGGCTGCACGCGCAAATACACGCGGCACTCGGCGATGGCACACGCTACGGCGTTAACATACGCTATTCGGATGAAGGCGAAGCACTCGAAACCGCGGGCGGTATCATTCGCGCACTGCCCTTGCTGGGTGAAAGCTTCATCGTGGTCAATGGCGATATCTGGTGTGATTTTGATTTTTCGACCTGGGCAGATATAAAACTCGATACCCAGGCACATCTTTTGCTGGTAGAAAATCCCGACCATAATACCTCGGGAGACTTTGGCATTGAACACGGCATGCTGACCAATACAGCTTCCAGCATGTATACCTACAGTGGCATTGGCATCTACAGCGCAGATTTATTTAGCAACATGCCGGATGGCAAGGCAGCGCTCGCGCCGGTTCTTCGCAACAAAAGCCAGCAGCAATTAATCAGCGCAGAACTCTATACGGGCCAATGGACAGATGTCGGTACCATCGAGCGCCTGCAGCAGCTTGAAAGTGAACTCAGCACCGACAACCACTGAAGGGCCAGGTTACAACACTAATCGCGGCCAATGATGAACACCCCGGACACCCACAATGCACAGGCCTGAAACGCGCTACATAATAGTGCTGGTTGTGTTGATGCTGCTGTCAGGGCTCTGGCTGGCACGCGTAACTGTTGCAGAATTCGCGCTTATTACAGTCTTGCGTAATGCCGGAATGCAGGACATCAGTGCCGACATTCAGCAGCTCGACCCTGATCACACAAAGCTGGCACGCCTTGGTTTCAGTCTTGACAATGACGCGGGCCTGCTCGAGCTCGAATCACAGGCGCTTGATATTGACTACAGCTTTGGCCAGCTTATCAGCGGCCGGATTGAATCGCTGATAATTAACAGGCTCGTAGTACATTTCACGCCCGCGCTGGGTGCACAAGCCCAATCCTCAACCACGGCCACGGTGGTGCAACCTGCGCAAGTGCTTGCGGTAATCAGGCAAGGCTTGCGCGAATATGCATTCGCTAATCATGTCAGTGTTCACACACTGGTGCTGCACGGCGAACTGTTCGGAGCATTGCAGGATACACCGCTTGAACTGGATGTGATGGATGATGCCGGCAGCTTGCAGGCGAGCGTGACAACACTGCAGCCATCGCCGGCAACCGACAGGAGTCAACGCCAGCTCGCAATTACTCAATTCACAGCGGACAGTCTTGCAGCTGAACTAAGGTTTCCTGCCACAGCAGGGTCTTCTGTCGCAGGCATCAGGATTGATTTCCCTGACACGGATAATCACGAAACCACGATAGCTGGCAGCTACCAGCTCGACCCGCAAAAACTGCAGCACTGGCTAGATCCAGCAAGGCCATTGAACACCCGCACTACCACGGACACAATCAATGGCGCATTCGCGGTTGATTTCAAACACACAGACGCAATCAGTACCCGCCTGAGCGCCAGCTCAAATCGCATCACCGCAGGCACCTATAGTGAGGACAAAGCTGAAATTCATTTATCCGGTATCTACTCAAACACCGAGTCACTACACCGGCTGAGCCTGGATAAAAGCTCGTACGTGACATTCAACAAATTTAACTACGATACAATTTCACTCGCACCCGGAAAAATATATATGTCGGGTGAACTGCTGGCATCTGCCAGTGAGCAAAATTACAAGGGCATAATCCACACCGATACGCTCACACTAAACCTGCCAGAACAGACGCTCCGGCTGAAACAGCTCAGCACGCACATACTGGCGAATAACCAGCACGTTTCGCTAGACGGCAGTTTTGCGCCGGCCAAACTGCCTGGTAAATTCAGCTTCACTGCAAAGCACAATTTAATCACCGCTGCCGGCACGCTGGTGATGGACCCGCAAACACCGATAAATATCAATGCCGACACGCATAAACTCAGCCAGCTACTATCGCCCTGGCCCTGGCCGTTTGACCTGCTGGCCGGCGCTCTCAATCTGTCAGCGCGCGCACACTGGTCACAAAAAAATGACTTCACGCTTTCGACCCGGATTAAACTTGACGACGCCGGCGGCACCATGGGCGAGTTGCTGTTTTCCGGCCTGAGCTTTGATCACGAACTTGGAATACAACCGTCACTGCGCTCACTTCGCCCAACACAATTTAATCTTAAGCACGTAGACAGCGGTGTGACTGCAAGCAATATAAGCACCCAACTAAGACTCAAAACACCCGGCAAGCAATTATTGCCCGAGATCGAGATACAAAATCTACGGGGTGAAATCTTTGATGGACAGTTCACCGCAGAGGATTTTATCTACGATTTGAATGCAGCCACAAACAGGCTAAAGATAAACGCCACCAACATAGACCTGGCAAAAATTGTTGAGACCCAGCAGCTCGAAGATATCACCGTCACTGGCAGGATCGATGGCAGCATACCTGTGAAAATAAATGCACAGGGCGTTTCCATAGAACACGGCGCCTTCATTAATGATGTTCGCGCCGGCACTATTCGCTACAACCCTGCGGCCGGTACCGAGCAGCTAAAACAAAACCCGATCACTGGTATGACACTGGACGCTCTACGGGATTTCCGCTACAGTGAATTATCCGCCGGCGTCGATTTCACCCCTGAAGGCGTATTAACCATAGATCTCAGGTTAAAAGGCACCAGCCCGGAGCTTGATACAAAACGCCCCGTGCATTTGAATATAAATACTGAACAAAACTTGCTTTCACTACTCAAAAGCTTACGATACGCCAAAGGCGTCAGTGATGCGATTGACGCAAAAGTTCGCCGTCAGTATGAAAAGACCAAACAGTAACTACCAGGCCGGTATAAAACACATGCAAAGACTACTTTTAATTTTCACCCTGGGGATTTTTATCATCGCCTGTTCCCCCACCGTCAAGGTTGAAGCACCCGACAAACCTATTACCATCAATCTCAATGTCAAAATCGAACATGAAATTCGCGTCAAGGTAGATAAAGATCTTGAAGACGTATTCAGCAATAACAGCGGACTTTTCTAACGGAGACCAGACAGAATGAAACAC
>JBATHJ010000262.1:0-2345 GCA_049666625.1 Gammaproteobacteria bacterium
GAGGGCAAAGCGATGGATATAAATCAAAACTGGAACGAAGTAAAAAAACTTTTCCGCAATACCTTTAAAACCTCATTTCATTATGCAATCGCCTCCGTGACTGAAAATGGTGAGCCTCGTGTAACGCCTATAGGTTCGTTGATACTGGGTGAGGCGGGCCGTGGGATTTATTTCGAGGAATTTACCAGCGGTCTTCCAGCAAATTATCAAACCAGCAAACAGGTGTGTGTGCTGGCAGTTAACAGCGGCAAGTGGTTCTGGATCAGGTCGCTGATCGTGGGGCGATTTGCTGCGCCGCCAGCAGTGCGATTGCACGGAACAGTCGGCAAACTTCGTGATGCCACCGAACAGGAGCGTGCATTATGGCAAAAGCGGGTAAAAAGCCTCAGCTTTAGCAAAGGCCATAAAATGATGTGGGCCAGTATGAAACGGGTGCGCGAGATCGAGTTTACGAAAATCGAACCTGTTTATATGGGGGCGATGACGCATAACACCTGGCCGGAGATGTCTTCGATCAAACAGCCCTGAAATCTGTGTAAATTGAGCGTGATGCTTTAAGTCAGCCTTTTAGATAATTCATTAAA
Source organism: Gammaproteobacteria bacterium (assembly GCA_049666625.1). GTDB lineage: Bacteria > Pseudomonadota > Gammaproteobacteria > SZUA-229 > SZUA-229 > JASBSR01. Next base: position 585 of record JBATHJ010000262.1, read on the forward strand.
TCATCCAGCCGATAAAGCTTGCCGGCAGCGGCCCAGTTGCCATCGGCGATTTCGTGGAAAAGTATCCACACCCGTGATGCATTCAGTGGATTCATTTTCTGGCCTTCCATGGCGAGCGTGACCTCGGTCATGTCAGCCACTACCTGGCGTTTGACGGCCTCAGACATCGCACCCTGCATGATGCTGATCTCTATTCGGTAGTGCGGCTTTTTCTGCGGGGCACCTGCAACGTAGACATGCGCGTCGGGGAGTTCGTGGATATAGCACCAGTTGATTGCCGGGGCTTTGGGATTATCACGGGTGACATCGCATTTGAGCAGGCACCGGGTTAACTGTTCGGCAAGCTCAGCTTTTTGTGACGCGCTGAATTGTCCTTCGTTCACGGTAAAATCGATGATCGGCATTTGAATTAGAATTTAATGTGGTGTGGTTTATTCTAAAGGCTGGGGCGGGGCAGACGCCACTAATTTCAGTGTTGCTATATTCGTCAGATAGCCCTGCAGGTGCAGGCGGCCCAGCCGAGATGCTGACAGTAAACCTGCGAAAAGTGACGAAAGCGCGCACTGCGACGGCGCTCCACCCGTTGCCGGGTCCTGGCTTAAGGAATTCACACGCCCGCCGATAGACGCAGTATAAACAACTATCAACCGGATGCGTCCTGCAGGAAACGCGAAATGCACATGCGATCTATCATCGAGGATTGTCACCATGCTGGCAAAACTACTACAGCGATTTAACCGTTCACCGGCTGAGCACGCTATGCCGTCCGTATCGCCTGCTGAAAAGCCGGTGGAGTCGCAGGATCACCCTGTCGACGCTGATGACGGGCATGAAATATGTCAAGAAATAGAACAGTCATTTACCGGGCTTTTGCTCGGGGTGCATTCGCTTGACGACAGCCCAATGAGCTCGTTTGAAAAATCATTCCTGGCCTCGGCTAAAAAAATATACCTGGGTGATGACATGCCGGAAGCACTGTTGCCAAGATTGCCCATGGTGGTACCAAGAGCCATGCAGGCCCTGCGTGACAGCAATACAGATGCCGGTGCGCTGTCAAAGATATTATCGAGCGATATTGTACTGGTCGCAGAGCTGATACGATTGTCCAACAGCGCATTTTATGCACGCGGCAAGAACCTGAGTTCGATTGAGGATGCTATCGTCAATATCGGTTACAAGGGTATTCGCCAGCTGGTCATCGGTGCGGCGATGAAACCGATTTTGAGCGCCACGGTGGGACACCTGATCAAGAATTCCAGTCGCTACCTGTGGGACATGAGTATGCGCGCAGGTATGTTGAGCGACGCCGCGGCAGAAAAAATGAATGAAAACCGCTTCCATGCATACCTCGCATGCATGACGGCTCACACGGGTATGGCGGTACTGATACAGCACCTGGATCATTTTTTTGATGGCCGCGAAGTACCGCGTAGCCGGGCATTTATTGATTTACTTAATCATTATGCAGCTGAAGTGACCATGCGAGTCAGTCAGCAATGGGAATTGCCGGAAGACGTTATCAGTGCACAGCGCGAGCAGTTCACAGAAGAGAGTCCCTACACCATGTCGGCACTGGGGAAGATCACACGTTACTCCGGAAAATTAATCAAGATACGTACGCTCAAGGCCAATGGCCAGCTACCGGCAGCAGTGGAAGTAGGTTCGCTTAGAATGAACGGCAGGATGGAAGAAGTGTATGCGCAACTTGCTGAGGCACACATGAGTATCGCCTAGCTGCCAGTCATGGTCCTGGCTGTCGGG
>JBATHJ010000263.1:0-10384 GCA_049666625.1 Gammaproteobacteria bacterium
CCCTTGTGTTTTGTCGTCGCAGCGCCCGGTGTGCTGGCAGTGTCGCTGATAGCAGAGACAGCGTTACGCGTGATATTGAGCAGCGCCTGAATAATCATCGACTCATCCGCATACAGATCGGGCAGGCTCGGGTCGTAATCGAACTCGAAATTGACATCGGCATTTTCGGCCTGCACCAGCTGTTGTGTGTGCTCGAGTAATTTGTGGATGTTGACGTGGGTTTTTTGCGGCAGGCTTCTGGGCCCGAGCATGCGGTCAACCAGGTTTTGCAGGCGGTCTGCTTCGCGAATAATAATGCCGGTGTATTCTTTATCGGCATCGGTTTTGAGTTCGCGTTCCAGCAACTGCGCAGCACCGCGCAGTCCGCCGAGCGGATTTTTAATTTCATGCGCCAGTCCACGCAATAAACTGCGGCTGGCTTCGTGCTGGCTGAGCAAATGTTCCTCCTGGGCGATTTTGCGATGCCGGCCCATGCTGACGAATTCGATCAGCAAGGATTTAGCCTGCTGCCGGTATTCGATCGGTGACACCATGTAATCAACAGCCAGCTTAAGGCCGGTGTAGCTGTTGAGGTTGGCCTCGTAAACCATGTACGGGTGGCTTGAGATCAGTGTGCGCTCCAGCCGGTCGCAGAACTCGTGCTCATTGGTAATCAGTGCACTAATCGGTTTGCCGACGGCGCGGGTGTTGCTGATGTGTAACATCATTTCCGCCGACGGGTTCATGTATTCGATCTGCAACTGGTGATCAATCACCAGGATGGCTGAGTGCAGATTGTCCAGAATAGCCTGTCGTGAAATTGATGCTTTGTTTTCCATTACAACCTGTTTGCAAAATTCGAACCAGCTTTACGCGACTGGAGAAATTAATGGGAACAGGCAAAAGTATTGAATAAATCAATAGCTTAGAGCGCGCCTGGGCTGCGTATGAGAAACCGGTCTAATCGACCTGGTGCAAAGGCTAAGTTGGGATGATTATAGCGCACCATTATGGTGCAATACTAGAAAGGATCAGGGATTTGTTATCGGGGCAGGGGGGGTAATGACCGGGCCGGGGGCGTAATACGTGCCCTGTGGCCCGGGTGTGATCGGTTTGCCGGTCGCATCCACCGGGCCCACGCTGCTGGTCTTGTTGAGCACCGACTGGCGTTGCATAAAAAATTGTACATTGTCGGTCTTGATCAGCGTGCGGCCTTCCTTGTCGCTGACCACGGCCTGTACCCGGTGAGTACCACGGTTGATATCGGGGATCTGGAAGCGGGTCAGGCTGCTTTTACTGACCAGTACCTGCCCATCGACCAGGATGCTGACCGTGTGTCCCGCTTTGGTATCCAGTTTGGGCTTCAATGCCAGCACGATGTTGAGGATGCCGGGATTACTGCGAATGGTTTCCTGGGGCGACGGGCTGACGATGCGCAGGCGGGTATATTCGGTACCGCTGTCATCAGCCGCTTTCGGGGCCGCCGTATCAGCCGTGGGTTTTGGCATCTGCACGGTATTGGGGCTGGGTTCCGGCATGGCTTCGGTATTCACCCCGGGTTCGTCCGAATACACCACGTTGCCTTCGCTATCGACAGACTTGTAAATCTCCGCCAGCACAATGAACGGGGAGAGCATCATTAATAAAAAGATCAGGGTCAGTTTTTTCATAGCTCGAGCATAGCCTTTTACGCCTCAACTGGCAAAACCTGTAGACCACAAAAAAGCCCCGCAGTGCGGGGCTTTTTTGTAAATGTGACTAATGTCAGCTTATACGCTGTAATACATCTCGTATTCACAGGGATGCGTCGACATGCGCACACGCTGGACTTCTGGCATCTTCAGTTTGATGAAAGCATCGATCATGTCGTCATCGAATACACCGCCGGCCTTGAGGAAGTCGCGATCCTGGTCCAGTGCATTCAGCGCTTCACCCAGTGAGAAACATACCTGGGGAATGGCCTTTTCTTCTTCCGGAGGCAGGTCGTACAGGTCTTTGTCAGCCGAACCGCCTGGATCCAGCTTGTTCTGGATACCATCAAGACCGGCCATCAGCAGGGCAGCAAACGCCAGGTATGGATTGGCGGTTGAATCCGGGAAACGCACTTCGATACGACGCCCTTTTGGATTAGTCACGTAGGGAATACGAATCGATGCAGAACGGTTACGGGCTGAATACGCCAGCATCACAGGTGCTTCGAAGCCCGGTACCAGGCGCTTGTAGCTGTTGGTCGATGAGTTGGTGAACGCATTAACAGCTTTGGCATGCTTGATAACACCGCCGATGAAATGCAGCGCAGTTTCAGACAGGCCGCCGTACTTGTCACCGGTGAACAGGTTCTGGCCGCCCTTGGCCAGCGAGACATGTACGTGCATGCCGCTACCATTGTCGCCGACGATTGGTTTGGGCATGAAGGTGACTGTCTTGCCATAAGCATGCGCGACATTGTGCACACAGTATTTATAAATCTGAACTTCGTCAGCCTTGCGCACCAGGGTGTTGAAAACGCAGCCGATTTCACACTGGCCGGCGGTGCCGACTTCGTGGTGATGTACTTCTGTGGGGCAGCCCATTTCTTCCATGGTTAAACACATGGAAGAGCGCAGGTCCTGGAATGAATCGACCGGCGGTACCGGGAAGTAACCGCCTTTGACGCCCGGGCGGTGACCCATGTTGGCGCCTTCGTACTCTTTACCTGTATTCCATGCTGCTTCCTCTGATTCAATGCGATAGAACACGTGGCCCATTTCATTGCCGTATTGAATGCCGTCGAATATAAAGAACTCGTTTTCAGGGCCGAAGTAGGCCGTGTCGGCGATACCGGTTGATGCCAGGTAGGCTTCTGCGCGTTTACCGATAGAGCGTGGGTCACGGCTGTAACCGCTCATGGTGGATGGCTCGATGATATCGCAGCGGATATTCATGGTGGTTTCTTCGCAGAATGGGTCGAGCACAATGCTGTCCGCATCCGGCATCAGGATCATGTCGGATTCATTAATGCCTTTCCAGCCGGCAATCGATGAACCATCAAACATTTTACCTTCGGTAAAAAGTTCGGCGTCGATGGTATGGGCCGGGACAGAGACGTGCTGCTCTTTGCCCTGGGTGTCAGTAAAACGGAAATCAACGAACTTAACGTTTTTTTCCTGGATCATCATTAATACGTCACTAGCTGACATTGGTTTGCTCCCCATTTGTCTAATTTGAAAATCCCGCTGTAAGCGGCTCGAATAGTCGTAACGGCGTAGTTTGCACGAAATATGCCAATCTTGAAATGCATTATGTAGCTGTTTTATTGGTGCATTTTATTGCACCTCGATGGATATCTCGCACCAACACGGTGCAATATTGGTATATATGCACTAATATAGTGCGTCAGTGGAAGCTGAGCTCTGCAGCGCCCACGCTGTTGACCTTCATGCTGGCATCTCGGAACAGCTGCTTGATGCGCGTGCACTGTTCCAGCGAATCCAGACCGGCGAGTGGCAAATTGGCTTCAACACTGATTTTGCCGCTGAGATAGTGCAGGGTAATGTCATCAATGCCAGCCAGCTCCGGTACCTGCTGCCATTCCCGGTTGAGCGCAATAATCAGCTCACTGCGCGATGGCAGGTTGCGATTATGCGCTTCCTGCTCGTCATCTTCAGGGTCGATGTGAACCGTGACATCATTGATCTCTTCAAATTCATCGATCAGGGTTCTTTCCACTGCTTCTGAAATATGATGGCCTTCGGAAACGCTGAGCTTGGGCGCGACCATGATGTGCACATCGACCAGGGCGTTGTGCCCCATGCGCCGGGTGCGCAACATATGCAGCTCGCGCACATCCTCGTGGGACAGGATGCGGTCTCGAATATTTTCGACCACCTGTGGATCGAGCGCAGCATCGACCAGTTCCTGCACGCTGCTGTAACCAAGTTCATAACCAATCTTGATTACCATGAGTGCAACCACGATGGCGGCAAAGGCATCCAGCTTGGGCATGTTCATTTGCGCACCGGCAATACCGATTAACACCACGATCGAAGACACCGCGTCGCTGCGATGGTGCCAGGCATTGGCGCGCAGCATGCTTGAATTGATGCGGTTTGCCACGATGCGGGTGTAGTGATACAGCGCTTCTTTGCTAAAGATTGAAAACGCTGCGATCCACAAGGTGTAGACGGCGGGTATTTCAATCGCGCCATCGCGCGTCAGGCGCTGCATGGCGTCGTAGGCAATGAACAGGCCGACTGTAATCAGTAATATTGCCAGCCCGACAGTGGCAATGGTTTCAAAGCGCGCATGACCATAGGGGTGTTCATCATCAGCGTCTTCGCTGGCGTGCCTGGCAGCAAGCAGTACCATGCCGTCACTGGCCAGGTCAGAGAGCGAGTGCAGCCCGTCGGCGACCAGCGCCTGCGATTGGCCGAAAACCCCGCCGACCAGCTTGGTAACCGAGAGCGCAACATTGACAGCAACGCCCCAGAGCGTGACTTTATTGATTTCGTGTTTGCGTTCTTGAAGTGTGTGAAGCATCGAAATGCACAGGCTGCCTGAAATACTGGGGGGACCAATTATATCAGGATCAGGGTATCAGGATCAGGCTTTGAGGTCGTGCGGCGTGTTGAGGTTGGAAAATGCAGCGCTATCATTGTATTCCACCACGATGCTGTCCTGTTCAGAAACCCAGTCCATGAGTTTTAGTTTTGCGCATGTAAGCGCCTGTTGCAGCGAAGCCTGCAAGTCTGCTGTGAGTAACATCGCAAGTTGCAGACGATGCTGGCAGGAAATAACAGCGACCGTATGATGGCAAAGTGATTGCTGAAGACAATGCACAAGATCCAGCGGCAGCCGCGGCATATCACAGGCAACCACCAGCGCCTGTGGGTGCCGGCAATACGGCAGGCAACTTGCGATACCCGCGAGTGGGCCGGTGAAGCCGGCACGTTCATCGGCGACAACGTGATTTGCATACGCCGAATAACGCTGAGCATGTCGATTAGCACTGATAATAATATCATCGACCTGTGGCCTTATGCGTTCCAGCACCCACTCGATCAAGGGCCTGCCACGATAATCAACCAGGCCCTTGTCCTGGCCCTGCATGCGTCGGCCCTGGCCGCCAGCAAGGACAATGCAACTGACGGGGGTGGCAGGTAATTCAGTCATGGCATCGCGTTATGTCAGCAGTTCAGTATCTACACATTACACCACGATAAGTATATAGAAGGTATCGGTCAGTCATAAAAACACACTTTATATATGTGTGCCCTTTGAGTCCGGCATTTAAAACGGAAGCGCGTGCGATGCTCAGTGGCAGGGCGATTGCACTAAGCAAAAAGATGTGGCATGCATATTGCTCAATAACACCAGGTGTTTTGTCTCAAACGGGGTATGAATGGACCTGGTCATAGTTACCGATAGTGTGGAATGTAGCCAGCAGATGTTGCAGGCCGCGGCGAAAGCCGGCTATCGCGTCGTTAAAATTGTCGGGCAGAATGATGAAGTTGCCCTCTATGTGTCCAGTATGCAGGTTGATGCCGTCGTGTTTGTCTGTGATGAAATTGAACGCGCAGTTTTGCGTGAGATGCGTTCAATTACAGAGAGCCGCCCCTTGCCAATACTGGTAATGACACATGATGCCAGGCAACAATCTATTGATGCTGCAGTAAGGGCCGGCGTCTCTGCGTATGTAGTTGATTGTGTGGATTTATCGCGGCTCGCTTCAATGTTGCAGGTGGCACGCGCACGCTTCAACCAGCATCGTGAATTAATCGCTGAATTAAACAATGCGCGTTCAGCATTAGAGCAACGCAAGGTCATCGAAAAAGCCAAGGGCATTATCATGCGGCAGCGGAGTCTTGGCGAAGACGAGGCCTACCGCGCAATGCGCAAACTTGCCATGGACCACAATAAAAAAATTGCAGAAGTTGCGTCACAGATTGTGACTGCCGCCGAAGTGTTGCTCTAGCAAGTACTGTATGCACATATTATGTGCAGGCACCATGAGTGCTGCACAGGCTTAGTGCAAAAATATAAACCGGTGTTTACATGAGATCAGTTAAATACCGCCAGGTAACAAAAATACGTTGTTGGCATGATATCTGCTTTTAAGTAAGCAGATGATGCGCAAAAGCAGATTGATGCGCATCGGTATGGGATCAACGGCGATTCCACTTCATTGGCAAAGGTGCTCAGGTACAAATCCGGAAGTTCACCCGGGCTTGTGCGTGGGCGCTTTTTTATTGTACAGAATAAAACGAATGAGTATTTCAAATCAAACGCTGGAAGAGCATGCAACGCTGCAGGCAACAAAACTCAGCCTGATTCAGCAGCAGACACCTGCCGTAGTTGTAGTCGGCAGCGGCCCCGTTGGAATGCAGTTCGTCAACGAATTAGCCCGGCGTACAACACAGTGGCCGGTAGTTATTTACGGTGCAGAGCCACACCAGCCATATGATCGAGTACGTCTGTCATCATATCTTGCCGGTGATGTAACGCGTACGGCTTTGTCTATCGAGCTGGAATTTAATCCAGACGCGACGATAGAGCAGCGTTTGAATTGCCCTGTGGTACACATCGACCGTGAGGCGCAAACCGTAACAGACGCGGCAGGGCGCGTACAAAAATATGTACACCTGGTACTGGCCGTAGGCTCTAAACCGTTTGTGCCGGCAATTGTAAATAGTGATGTCCCCGGTGTTTATACATTCAGGTCTCTGGCTGAAGCAGACCAGTTATCGGCGCGCATGACACGCACACAACGAACCGTGGTGCTGGGCGGCGGTTTGCTGGGGCTGGAAACCGCGCGGGCGATGCAGCGCTATAACACGCAAATCACGATTGTTGAGCATAACAAATGGCTGATGCTGCAGCAGCTTGATGAGGAAGGCGGTCAGGAACTTAAGGAATATATAGAGGGCCTGGGCATGGAGGTCGTGCTGGGAAACAGTGTCGTAGCCGTCATTGGAGAGCAGCGTGTCGAAGGCGTAAAACTGCGTGACGGTACAAAAATAGATTGCGATACATTCGTTATCGCAACCGGTATAAGGCCGAACGTGGAACTTGCGCTACAGTCCGGGCTTGCGTTTCAGAAAGGCATCCGGGTTAACGATTTATTGCAGACGTCAGATGAGAACATATATGCCATAGGCGAATGTGCTGAACATAAGCAAACTGTCTATGGGCTGGTGAAACCAGGTTTTGAAATGGCAGCAGTTCTGGCTGAAAAACTGGCTGGTGGATACGCACATTACATGGGTTCGCTAGATTCCACGCACTTAAAAGTGATGGACAGGAAAGTATTTTCAGCAGGTAGATGTGGCAGCTATGACGAAGAAAGCGCGTTAGTGAATGAATATACCTACCGTTCAAGACAGAATGGTGTGTATAGAAAAATACGGTTGTATCGCAATCGCATTATTGGCGCGATAGCAATCGGTGGCTGGCACGAAGCGGCGTTAATGCAGGAAGCCATAAGCTCACAACGCAGAATTATGTGGTGGCACTTGCTGCGTTTCAAAATGTACGGCTATGTGTGGGGCGATGAAGCTGCTACTGAAGTCCTGGCGTGGCCGTCAGGTGCCGTCATTTGTAACTGTACCGGTGTAACGCGTGGAAAATTAACAAGCGTGCTCGAGCAGGGATGTATGACAGCTGAATGCCTGAGCAATCAGACACGGGCAGGCACAGTGTGCGGTTCATGCAAGCCTTTACTGGCAGAAATGGTGGGTGAAACTGCCGCCGTCGAGCCAGTGCGATCATGGCGCTCGCTACTGGCAATGTCAGTAACAAGTTTTGTCATGGTTATGCTTTTTATGCTGATATGGCGCATACCCTATGCAGAATCTGTACAGGTGACGTTTCGCTGGGATGAGTTATGGCGTAACGAATTATTCAAGCAGATTAGTGGATTTAGCATGCTTGGGTTGATGTTGCTGGGCTTGTTAATCTCACTGCGTAAAAGAAGCAAAAAACAGCTGCCCGGTGAGTTCAGTCAATGGCGTATGGTACATGTGGTGCTGGGGGTGTCTGCTCTTGTAGTGCTGATTTCGCACACAGGTTTTCGCCTGGGCAGTGAACTCAACTTGATATTAATGCTGAACTTCCTGTTGCTCACTGTTGCAGGCGCCAACGCCAGTAAAGTTGTTGCAAACGAACATCGCATGGTTGCAACACTGGCAAAAAGCCGGCGCAACAAGTGGAACTGGATTCATATCCTCTTGTTCTGGCCATTACCCGTAATACTGGGGTTCCATGTACTTAAAACATATTACTACTGAGTCGCGAGATATATATGACATCTCGGACAAAGCTATGGTGGCTGTGGATTGTCAGTGCAGTCGTGCTGACAGCTGTACTGGGGTACATCATGCTGGCTGAGCGTATGGATAAAACTATCTTTATGCCCGGCGAGTTGAGTAACGGGCATCACCAGCTCGCACAGGCATGTGACGCCTGCCATCTGGATGCGTTCGGTGGTGGCGAAGTATTGCAAAAAGCCTGCGTGGATTGTCATGGCGATCAACGCGTAAAACCAATCGACTCGCATCCTGCTGCAAAATTCAAAGATCCGCGTAATGCTGATTTGCTAGAAAATATAGACGCGCTGCATTGTGTGTCGTGTCACAGTGAGCACAAGGGCGAAATCACGCTTAAAGACGGACTCACACAACCGCTCGATTTTTGCGTGTACTGCCATAGTGACATCGGCGAGGATCGTGAATCACACAAAGGTATGGCATTCGATACCTGTAAAAATTCAGGCTGTCATAATTTTCACAACAACAGGGCGCTATACACCAAGTATTTGCAGAAACATTTACACGAGCCAGAAACGCTTGCTGAAGCGCAGGTACCGCAGCGCGAGTTTGGTTCGATAATAGACCAGCTGGCAGAGTACCCGATTGATCGTTTCCCGTTACAGGCGCTAAGCCTGGCTGACATTGACGTTGAGTTGCGCCATTCAAAGGATGAAACAATAAATAAAGACTGGCTGGCGTCACGACATGCCCAGGCCGGTGTCAATTGCAGTGCGTGTCACGAGGCTGATAATTCAACTAGCTGGAATGCCCGGCCACAACACCAGGCGTGTAAGGACTGTCATGATGTTGAAGTATCGCGACTGATGCAGGGCAAGCACGGCATGCGCCTGCAGCAGGCGCTAACGCCAATGACGCCTGCGCAGTCGCGACTGCCGATGCGGAATGAGTCTGCGCATCAGCAACTAACCTGCAACAGTTGCCACCCCGCACATACATACGACATACAGACAGCTGCAGTAGATGCCTGTCTTGATTGCCACAATGACGTGCATAGCCTGGCTTATAAGCAGTCAAAACATTTTAAATTATGGCAGCAGGAACTAACGGGCGAAGCACCGGCAGGTACCGGTGTTTCCTGTGCCACATGTCACATGCCACGCATCAATCACGATATTAGCGACTGGATGAGTCGCGTCATCGTTGATCACAATCAGAGTGCAAACCTGTCGCCCAATTCAAAAATGATCCGCAGTGCCTGCCAGAACTGCCATGGGCTCGAATTCTCAATCGATGCAATGGCAGATGAAGTATTGATAAAAAATAATTTCACTGGCAGACCCGAAATACATGTTGAGAGTATGGGCATGGCGCAGCGAGATTTAGAAAGACACCAGGAAGAGACTACAGAGCAGGATGATGACTCAGGAATGTTTGGTTTTTGAGAAACAGGGCCGGGCACATTATTTTAATTTAACAAGTAGAGGTTAGTCATGAAATTAAAGAAACATAAACTTTCGGCAGGCATAGTGCTCGCATGCAGTATTGCCGGTGTCGGTGCAGCGTATGCAGCTGCTGGTGAAGACTCAACAGTAACAGTAAAAGCCATGGCGGATGCATTGCACCTGGTGCTGGATTCGGATCGCACAGTCTATACGCAGAAAATCGTCAATCGACTGGTGAAGAAGGAGAAGGTAATCAAGGCATCAGAACATTTTGAAGATGACAAGGCGCTGGTGCTGCCGGCGCAGATGTTCAGGTTTGGTTCCGAGCTGGCGATGAAGCGTGCAGAAAAAATGGACAATGTAAATTTTTCATATTCACTGCAGTCAATGTGGCCGATCAATAAACAAAACGCACCGAAAACAGATGCTGAGAAAGCCGGCCTGAAGTATGTAGCAGAAAACAAGGGCAAGAATTATTACACCACTGAAAAACTTGGTGGCCAGAATTACTTCACCGCGGTATATGCAGATACGGGTGTGGCTCCGGTGTGTGTGGAGTGCCACAACAAGCATCCTGATACGCCCAAGCGAGATTTCAAAATTGGTGACGTGATGGGTGGCGTGGTAATTCGTATCCCGGTTGAAGGTTAAGCACGGGTACATGTTAGTGCGCCAGGTTCTGAAAATGGTCTTGCTGGGTATGTTCTTGCCATGTGC
>JBATHJ010000264.1:0-1510 GCA_049666625.1 Gammaproteobacteria bacterium
GTTATTGTCACGCCGGACAGGTTTGCATCTACTACGTCGGTGAGTGAAACATTGCTCGTCAGGAAACCGGCCGATTCGTTAATTGTGATGGTGTAGCGCAGCACATCACCGGGTTCGGCCGTGCCGCCGTTGACATCCAGCACGGTTTTGGTTGAGGTATTGATTACCGGGTCGCCGACCGTGACATTGGCAGACTCGCCGGTGACCAGGGTGCCGGTAAAGTTAGGCGTCGCAAATGATGCCGTCACCTGTGCGTTATTCACCGTGGTCGCGAGATAGGGCAGCTGTGCGCTGCCAGCGATGACGGGGCCGACAATGACGGCCTGGGTATTGGTCGGGTTATAGGTGGTTTCCAGTGCAGATATATTATGCCCCAGGCTATCGGTGGCATTGCCCGCATTAATGCTGAATGTTTCGCTGCCGGGATTGTTGGCGATATAACAGTAATAAACATTGGTACCGCGCGCGACGTTTAGCGTGTCGATCTGGTCCGAGCAGGTGCTGTTGCTGCTGACCCATTTATCAAACGTTACCGCAGCGAACGACGCGGTGATACAGACTTCGTTGAGGGTGCCGGGATCAAACGGTGCAACATGGACTAATTGAAATGCCCAGTTACCGGTCGGGTCTTCACCATCGATAGCGCTGAGATCGTTGGGTGATGCATTGTGTGGCAGATACGTGCCCGAGATCGAAGGGATGCCGGTGCCGCAAACATTTTCGATATTGGTGCCAATCGCGGCTTCATCATCGAAGATGACAGAAATATCATCCTGGCTACAGCCCCAGGGTGCGCTCGCAACATTTTCACCCAGGGTAGTTCCGGGGCGTTCAAACAACAGCACTGTCGTGCCCTGCGGGCTGGTCACCCGGGCGGTCAGATCGCCAACATAGTGTTTGGTAATATCAACGTCGACATTCACGTCGTGCGCCACGCTGATATCACCGAACTGGTAGGGAATGCTGATATTGGTAGTACTGGAGATGGGAATCGGCCAGCCCGATCCACTGTTGTTATTACACACGGTCTCGGCTGCATTCGCAGACAGCGAAACAGCAAATAAACAACCAGCCAGGCAGTGCTTAAGATTCATCATGTACGCGCGCGCAGTTCCAGGTTCAGGCTTTTGAACGATTCTATATAGTATAAGGTGTAATTAAAGCACAGCGATCGCAGCTTTGCCTGAAATAGCCCAATCAAGCTATTGATTTTTGTACTAATTAACGCTTTTCCACGACCGAAGGAAGCGCCCGGGAGATGAATGGCTCAGGTCACCACGATCACGCGCAGCGCATCCAGTCGCAGCCGGGTGGCATCGATCAGGGTATTGAGTGACTTGAGCTGACCCTGGTAGAACACAATTTCATCTTCGCGCACGTTTGGATTAACCTGGCGCAATGCTTTCAGGCGGTTGAATTCCGTTGACAGTATGTTTTCTGCGTTGGCATGTGCGGCCTGCAAAATCTCGGGGGCCTGCGCCTGTGCAAGTTGTTCACAATGCGCCAGCAT
>JBATHJ010000265.1:0-2898 GCA_049666625.1 Gammaproteobacteria bacterium
AATATGAGTAACCCGTTTCAGGAACAACTGCTTAAGGCCGGCCTGGTGACAAAGCAACAGGTACAAAAAGCCAAACAGGACAAAAACAAAAAATGGAAAAAACAACGTTCGAATAAAGAAGTGGTCGATGACGAAATTCGTCTCAAGGCGCAGAAAGCCGCCGAGGAAAAGGCCGAGCGTGATCGTGAACTGAATAAACGCAAACAAACCCAGGCGCGCCAAAAAGCTATTTCAATCGAAATCAACCAGCTCATCACGGCCAATCGACTGCCACGTGATGCCAGCTGTGAGATTACCTACAACTTCGAACACAACAAGAAAGTCAAACGCATTTATGTCAATGCCGAAATGAAACAGAAAATCATCCAGGGCAAACTCGGTATTGCGCGCATCGAGGGTCGATACGAGCTGGTGCCGCAGTCGATTGCGGAAAAAATCCAGCAGCGCAATCCGAAACGGATCGTTATTTACACTGACGCAGAGCCAGCCTCAGCAAACAGCGAGGATGATCCGTATGCCGCCTATCAAATTCCCGATGACCTTGACTGGTAAACACTGAGCGATAGGCGGCCAGTTTGGCCGCTTTTTTAATTAGGCCAGCCCTGCTGCAATAACCGTTCAGCAGCGGTTCAGCTAAGTCATGATGAAATGTTCCCGTGTTCAAATATAACCGGAGAACGACAATGTCATCCAATACCAGAATTCAGTTAGCACCTGCGCTTGCGCTGGGAATCATGCTCGGGATGATATCCGTCCCGGCCAGTGCAGAAACCGCCGATGCTACACGTACTTCAAAATCCATCAGTTTCGTCGGCAGCACTGAACTCGACCAGGCCGCAAAAGATGACCTGCTCAATCAGGCTGAAGTCGATGTCATGGCGCCACTGAACAAGCAGGGATATCGACCTGAATCAGGTCCTGTGGCCCTACAAATCAACACTACCCGCGCGCATCCCGCCGGCGATTTCACGCTGTACGATGCATCAACCGACCTGATAAGTGATTTTGATCACGATGGTTTTTATCACCGTTTCAGCGTAGCGATCGATGCCGACACGATTTATGACACGGCGTATGTGTATGTGAAGTTATATCTCAGTTACGAAGGCGGTCCGTGGAATTATTACGCGGCCAGCGACAACTATCACATACACGCCGACAGTGTTAGCGATACCTATATTGTTGAAACCGAACTGGCCGATGGCTATGAACCGGGGTATTACGATGTGCGTATCGAACTCTACGATGCAGACCACGACAGCTATTTGCTGAGTTACGGCCCATACGATGACGCATCATTGAGCGCATTGCCGCTGGAAGACAGTTACCATGATGACGGCTATGACACGGTGTATTACCCGGTGGAAACTGAAATAGTGGTGACAGGTCACGGCCACGGTTCGATGAGCTGGGGATTATTGCTGGTGCCGGGTGTGCTGGCAGCTGTGCGTCGTTTCAACAAATGGGGCTTGAATTGATTATTTGTTATCAAGAAGATACAGATTCAAGTTGTGAATATAACAAAATAATCTAATACATCGCATTGAATTAGAAGATAATATTCTTATCTATTGTAAGCAGATGGCCCGCTGTCGGGTCATTTGTCGTTTTTGTCAGTTAAATATTGCCTTTTCGACTACACTGCTTTTTTACCTTACTGGCATTCAGTGCAGGGAAACTCTGACGTAAACCGAGTGTCTCTGTCTGGATTGCGCCAGATCACCTAAATGCTCCCAAATTCTTAGTGACCGTTTTCAGGTCTTTGTTCGCCCATTTTTTAACACATATATTTATGCCAGCAACCAGGGGGTTTTATGTCGTTGTCTGAAATGTATCTGCTCGTACCGAATCCGGTGGTCTCGGGGCTGATCTGGTTTTTCGCCATATCCACCCTGCTGTATTTCGCGCGCGTGCCGGCGCAGAAATATATTCTTGCATTCAGCGAAGTGATTCATAACGCGCTGCGCCTGGCTGCAAGCAGCGTTAGATCAGCCGAAAAACGCCTGCTGGCGCGTAACCGTGAAGTCCTGCTTGAAGCCGGTCGTGAATCGACCGAGCGCATGATTGAGCGCGAATTTGAACGCGTCGAAAACACGGTGACGCACGACCTGGCGCAATACCCTTCATTGCAACGCAAGTTGAGCGAGCGCATTACCCGCATCGATGAAGATTATCAGCAAAGCACTGAAGTGCCCCCCACGCCGCCGGACTGGTGCAAGGTGGTCGAATCAGTGGCAAAAATTGACAGCCATGGCGATGCCATGGTGGCGAACATCCTGAAAGATATTCACAAGTCGATGCTAAAAGCGCAGGACAGGGCAACTAAAGCACACCGTCAAGCCTGCAGCCAGCGTCACGCTATTTTAAAACGCATGATGCCGCACTGGCGTTCGGTGAAACATGTGCTGGGCGAAGTCGATCGTAATATTTCCAGCATTCTTGAACGTGCCACCAAGATCGGGCGTTACATGGATGATTACGAACAGATCCTGCGAGGCAGTGAACGCGCGGTGCGAGTATTGTCATCCTCGGCATTGAGCCAGTTTTTTGTGTCGGCGTTCGTACTTGCCATCGCGGTCGGCGGTGCCATGGTGAACTACACGCTGATTGCGCGCCCGATGGCAGAAATGGTCGGTGGACAGAATTTTATCGGCGGCTTCAAGGTATCAGAAATTTCAGCCATTGTGATTATCCTGGTCGAAATTTCCATGGGGCTGTTCCTGATGGAATCGCTGCGCATCACGCGATTGTTCCCGGTGATCGGCGCGCTGAATGACAAACTGCGCGTGCGCATGATCTGGATAACCTTTGGCTTCCTGTTTGTACTGGCCAGTGTCGAGGCCGGGCTTGCGTTTATGCGTGAGATCCTGATGCAGGACGAGCTCGCCACCAGCGCAA
>JBATHJ010000266.1:0-10684 GCA_049666625.1 Gammaproteobacteria bacterium
TGCAACGCCAGAGCCGCGCCGCCGAGCGTTATAAAGAATTCAAAGGCCAGGAGCGTCAGCTCAAGGCCGAGCAACTGGCGCTGCGCTGGCGCGAGCTGAAACAAAAACTCGATATACGCGACCGTGAAATCAGCGAAGCCCAGACGCGACTCGAACAGGTGGTTGCTGAACAACGCGCGGTGGAAGCCACGATTGAGCAACAACGCCAGCAAAATACCGATTCCAGCGATGCACTGAATAAAATCCAGGCCCAGTATTACAGCCTGGGTGCCGATATTTCGCGCGTCGAACAAAGCATCAAGCATCAGCAGGATATACAGCAACGCCAGCAAACTGATTTGCAGCAGATCGAACACGCACTAACAGAAGCGACCCAGGCGCTGCAGTCTGATCGCGAGTCTATTACCCAGATCGATCAGCAGCTGCACGATGACAAACCGGAGTTTGAAAGTCTGAAGCAGGAAGAAGATTCGTTGAGCGAGATCTTCCTCGTCGCCGAGCAGGCCATGCTCGACTGGCAGCAGGGCTGGGACGTAGTCAACCAGCAATATTCCGAAGCAAGTCAGAAGGCCCAGGTCGAACGTTCACGTATGGAACAGCTTGAACGCCATGTCGACGAACTCAAACAGCGCATGCACCGCATCGTTGCCGAACAGGAAGTGCTGCGCGGTGAAGATATTGAAGAACAGATTGTCGAACTGCAAAAGCTGTTGCAACAAAGCGACAGTGAGAAGCAGGCGCAGGAACAGCAGCTATCAGCAGTACTGACGGGCATTCGCGAAGCGCGCGAACACATTGTCGAAGCAGAACAGAAATCATCCAGCCAGCGTCGCGCGATACACGATGTGCAAGGCCGGCTGTCTTCGCTCGAGGCGCTGCAACAGGCGGCGCTCGGAAAAACCGATAAATCAGTACAACAGTGGCTGGAGCGTCGCGGGCTGGCGGACAAACAGCGTTTTGCCGAACAACTCAATGTGGCCAGCGGCTGGGAAGCGGCGGTCGAAACCGTGCTGGGTGACAGTCTCGAAGCGGTGTGTATCGATTCTCTCGACAGTGTTAAATCAAGTCTTGAAGAACTCACCGAAAGTAATCTCGCGCTGATCGAAACCTCGAGTGCAGCATCGGCCGCGTCTTCCGGCGCTGATATGCTCAGCACCAAAGTGACATCTTCGCTGGAACTCGAACCCTTCCTGCGTGGCATCTATATCGCTGAAAATCTGGATGATGCATTCGATCGTCGCGCAGGCTTAAAGCCCGGCGAAAGTATTATTACGCGAGATGGTGTCTGGCTCAGTCGCCACTGGTTACGCATTGCCAAAGATAAAGACGCGCGCCAGGGCGTGCTCGCGCGTGAATCTGAAATTCGCGATGCACAGCAAAAACTCAAAACCCTGGAAGCCGAAGCTGAAGAAACGGTTTCCACCCTGGCTGATTTGCGCGAAGGCCTGCAGGCTCACGAGCTGAAGCGGGAAGAGCTCCAGGTTGAACTCAACCAGGCGCACGCAAAACTCAATGACATACAGGGGCAGATTCGTGCGCGCCAGACCCGGCAGGAGCACATCAGCAACCGCGGTGAAAACCTCGAAACTGAAAAAACCGAAACTGAACAACTGATCGCGCAGGACCAGGAAGCGATCCAGGCGTCGACATCAAATCGCAACCAGGCCTTGCTGCTGATCGAACAGGTGGGTATTGAACGCGAGCAGCTCGAAAGCAGTCGTGATACTTTACGCGCGCAGCTGCAACAGCAACGTGATGCGCTGCAGCAACAACGCGACCGTGCACACGAAATAGCAATACGCATAGAAGGTCTGAATACACGCCGGCATGCGCTGGAGCAGAATATCGAGCGTATGCAACGCACCCAGGAACAGCAGCAGGCGCGCAAGCAGGAACTGGAGGCTATTCTTTCAAGTGCTGCCGTGCCGATCGAAACACTCGAACATGAACTCGAACAATTACTCGAACAGCGCCTGCAATCTGAAAATGCCCTCAACCAGGCGCGTCGCCAGGTCGAAGCCGTCGCCCAGGCACTGCGTAAATCAGAACAGCAACGCAATGAACACGAGCAGCGCAGTGAAGACGTGCGCAACCAGCTCAACCAGATCAAGCTCGACAGCCAGGAAATACGTGTACGCAGTAAAACGGCCGAGGAGCAGCTCGCTGAAACCGGGCATGAAGCCGCACCTTTGCTGGAGCAGCTTGGCGATGATGACAGCAGCGCCAGCTGGGAACAGAAACTGGCTGATATCGGGCAACGCATTTCGCGTCTCGGGCCGATCAACCTGGCCGCGATTGACGAGTACCAGGAACAGCTCAAGCGTAAGGAATACCTCGACGAACAATTCAAGGACGTGACTTCGGCGCTGGAAACACTGGAACAGGCGATTGCAAAAATTGACGGCGAAACCCGTGGCCGCTTCAAGGATACCTACGAACACGTCAACACGCGCCTGAAAGAAATGTTCCCGCGCCTGTTCGGTGGTGGTACTGCCTATCTCGAAATGACCGGCGATGATTTGCTCAGTACCGGTATTACGGTGATGGCGAGGCCGCCGGGCAAACGTATTTCAAATATCCACCTGATGTCGGGCGGTGAAAAAGCACTCACGGCAGTTGCCATGGTGTTTGCCATATTCGAACTTAACCCGGCGCCGTTCTGTATGCTGGACGAGGTCGATGCGCCGCTCGATGAAGCCAATGTTGGCCGCTTCAGCCAGCTGGTGAAAGATATGTCGAAAAACATTCAGTTTATCTATATCACGCATAACAAGACCACGATGGAAATCTCCGAGCATCTGAGCGGTGTTACCATGCGTGAAGCCGGTGTATCCAGGCTGGTTTCTGTTGATGTGGCAGAAGCCGCGACCATGGCGGCAGTCTGAGTTAACGTATCATGGAATACTTGCGCTGGATTTTGCTGCTGGCAGGCATTTTATTCATCGCTGTGCTGTATTTCATGGGGCGGCAGCGCCGGCGCAACGACACCTATTCCGACGGCAGCGAGTTTGAAGATGACCTGCCTCAAATCAGTGCGCGCGATCTCGATGATATCGATGAAGGTGTTGGCAATGTGCGCGTCGTCACCCGTTTCGATGACGATGAAGTGCTGGATGATTTCAGTGCTGAGCCGCCAGAAGCGCAGCAGCCAGATCAACAAAAAAAATCACCGCAGCAAACTACAGAAAAAGCATCTGCCAGCCCCGATGACCTGGTGACGCTGTACCTGATGGCAAAAGACGAGCTGTTGTCCGGTGACATGATAAACAGTGCCGCGTATGCCAATGGCCTGACATTCGGTGAGATGAATATTTTTCATCGTCTCGACGAAAATGAAGTACCGCTCTACAGCCTGGCAAACATGATGGAACCGGGCAACTTTGACCCCAAAGATATCCATAAGCTAAGGACCCGCGGGCTGGTGTTGTTTATTCAACTGGCGCATCTCAAGTATCCTGTTGATGCCCTGCATGACATGTTGCGTTGCGCTTATCGAATGGCGGACATGATCGAGGCACGTCTGTGTAATGACAAACGCCAGCCGTTGACAGAGCAGGACGCAAATGCCTACCGCGCACTGGCAGCGAAATTCGATGGCCAGTCGTGAACAGGCAGGCGTACTAAAAAAAATCGAACGCCTGCGCGAGCAGTTGCGTCATCATTCAAATTGTTACTATGTACTCGATGCACCGGAAATTCCCGATATCGAGTACGATCGCCTGTTCCGCGAGTTACAAGAACTCGAAGCCGAGCATCCCGGTCTCATTACCCCTGATTCACCCACGCAACGTGTCGGTGCTGAGCCACTGGCTGCATTTACCCAGGTCAGGCATCGCATGCCGATGCTTTCGCTGGACAATGTTTTTTCGGATGAAGAGCTGGCCGCTTTCGATAAGCGTATCCATGATCGCCTCAAAACTGACGCGATCATCGAATACGCCGCCGAGCCTAAACTCGATGGCCTGGCAGTCAGTATGATCTACCAGGACGGCCGCCTGGTGCAGGCGGCAACGCGAGGTGATGGTACCACCGGCGAAGATGTGACACACAATGTCAGAACCATAGAAGCAGTGCCGCTGCGACTGCTGGGAAAAAACTATCCTGCATTACTGGAAGTGCGCGGTGAAGTTTACATGCCGAAAAAATCATTTAATGCCCTCAATAAAAAAGCGCGTGAGCTGGGCGAAAAAACCTTTGTAAATCCTCGCAACGCCGCAGCGGGTAGTTTGCGCCAGCTGGATCCACGTATCAGCGCAACGCGAAAACTGGCGCTTTATTGTTATTCGCACGGCGTAGTTGAAGGTGGCGAGCTTGCAGACACGCACAGTGGCATGTTGCAACAACTGCGACAATGGGGCTTACCGGTATGTGGCGATTCGAAAGCGATCAAAGGTGTCCAGGCCTGCCTCGACTATTACCATGCAATTGAGAAAAAACGCGACAGCCTGCCGTACGATATCGACGGTGTGGTTTACAAGGTGAATTCTTTTGCGCTACAGGAAGCGCTCGGGTTTATTGCGCGAGCACCACGCTGGGCGGTGGCGCACAAGTTTCCCGCGCAGGAAGAGCTGACTACTCTGCTGGCAGTTGAATTCCAGGTGGGGCGCACAGGCGCGTTGACACCGGTCGCACGGCTTGAACCTGTTTTCGTCGGCGGTGTTACCGTCAGTAATGCCACACTGCATAATATGGATGAAGTCGAGCGCAAGGATGTACGCATCGGCGACCGTGTAATAGTGCGGCGAGCAGGTGACGTTATACCTGAAGTTGTCGCAGTGGTGCCAGACACACGTAGCGGCAAGGAAAAACCCATTGTGCTGCCAAAAAAATGTCCCGTGTGCGCATCAGCCATTGAACGCATCGAAGGCGAGGCTGCAGCACGTTGTACCGGCGGCCTGTATTGCAAGGCGCAACGCAGTGAAGCAATCAAACATTTTGCTTCACGAAAAGCGATGGACATCGATGGCCTGGGCGACAAGCTGGTCGAGCAATTAATTGATGCGCAATTGATCAATTCGGTCGCTGACATTTATACCTTGCAGCTTGACGATGTTGCCGCGCTTGAGCGTATGGGCGAAAAATCTGCTGATAATCTTATCAGGGCGATTGAGAAATCGCGCACCCCGACACTGGCGCGTTTCATTTATGCGCTTGGTATTCGTGAAGTGGGCGAAGCAACCGCACAGAACCTTGCAGCCGCCTACGGTGATTTTAAAAGTGTAACGAAGGCGACACTGGATGAATTGCAGGCGGTGCAGGATATTGGCCCCGTGGTTGCGCAACACATCGTTAATTTTTTTGCACAACTACACAATTGCGAGGTGATTGCTGCATTACAGGCCGCCGGTGTGACGCCGCAGAAACTCAAGCGGCTGGCAAACCAGCAAGCGCAAAAGCTCGCTGGTAAAACCTTTGTTATAACGGGTACCTTAAGTTCAATGACGCGTGATGAAGCAAAGCTGGTCCTGCAACAGGCAGGCGCGAAAGTGACCGGCAGTATTTCGGCGAAAACTGATTATTTGCTCGCGGGCGAGAATGCGGGTTCAAAACAGGCCAGGGCAGAAAAACTTGGTGTTGAAATCATTTTCGAAGACGCGCTGGCCAAACTGCTTGGTGTTAAAAAATTAAAAAATTAATTCATCCACGGATGAACGCAGATAAACGCGGATGAATGTAATGGATTGTGTGCTAATTGCTTAGAGGTTTCGGCTGACTGCAATAGAATGCAGTTTTTTATACAAAGAGATTTCTGGCTTTTATCTGTGTTTATCCGCGTTCATCTGTGGATAATTAAAAGCCGTAGAGGCCGCGGGATCAGCGCAGCTGGCGCTGTTGCTGGTTCGGGTGCATGTCAAAAAAAGCTTCAAGCCCGGGGAAATTGCGTGTGCCGTAATTTTCCGGTGGATTGCGCCGTAGCATGCTGAAGTCATCGACAGTCAGTACATGCTTCAGCCGCGCCTGGTTTTTGCCCAGCGCGGTGATGTAGTGCCGGCGCTTGCCGTCGAAGTGGGCGATTTCGTAGTTATAAACTTCGCCGAAGAGTTTGTTCAGTCGGTTTTCAACTTCGTGTGAATAAAACGCCGGGGTCTTGCGCAGTAAATCTTCGCCTGAGCCATAGATCACTGTTTCCTTGCCCTTGTCATCAACCTGGACAGCGAGTCCACCGAGCACAAATTCGGGATACAGGCGGTCGCGGCATTTTTCCAGGTAGCAACGATCTGACATCTGCGCGATGAGATCTGCAGTGCCCAGCATATGGCCGACGAGGTGGGTTTTGGCATCGGGTAATCTTATCAGTGATGGCGACACCTCGTATCCGGTGTAGTGCACCATCTGCGCGGCGTTTTGCGCCTGTTCGCCGAGGCCTATCTTATGCATATAGCGTTTGAGAAAATCGGCGCTGCGACTGACGTGCACCAGGGTGTACTCGGCGCCATTGAAATGGTGGTGGTCCTGTTCGTGGCGGATATAGCCTGAATCGTGGAACAGCGCAGTAATAATCCCCAGTGTCGTGCGTTCGACGCCAATACGGTCTTCTTCGGCCACGGTGCGGTCATGGCCGTTGATGAGCCGGCATATTGCCAGCGTCATATCCAGCGTGTGCTGCTGATCGTGGTACAGGGTGTCACAGGGCAGGTAGGTAGGATACTCGCCGTTGAACAGGCGGTGGACGTCTTCAAAGGCCTGTTTGAGTGAACCGAGATCTGCTTTTGGGTACATACTGCGGATGATATCGACTACGGCGTCGCAAACGGGTGCTGCACCGCTGAGGTCAACCTGGTTGGTGACATCAAAGTTGGATCTGCGCTCTCTCATGGCCTGATTTTGTCGTTGGTATAGGCTTTATATAGCCGAAATGTGACGGAATGCACAAGACAGAGACAGGCCGTTTTGTGAACTAGTTCAAATCCTGTTCCAGATAAATTGCCAGTATGGTCAAAACCTGTGCATTTTAGCTGAATGAGAATTATTTACTGGTGTGGGTGAAGCTGCCATCCCAGTCAGCCGCCGGCGGATTATTGCGGAAATGCTGGATGCGATCGAGATAGAGGGTATAGATCTTGCGTTCGGGATCCATCTGGCTGAGGGAGAAAATCTCACGTTCAGCTTCGTCCCAGTGCTGGGCGCGGTAGTGCTTGAGGCCAAGGTGAAAGCGTTTCAGGTCCTGGCGCACTTTTTTGTCGACGTTCTCCAGCAGTCCGAGGGGTTCATAAATGGTCACCGGACGGTCCTTGCCCTTGACGCGCACCCGGTCGAGTTCGCGGTATTCAAATTCGGGCACTGCGTGGCGGGTGAATTCAGAGGTAATAATGTCCACCGCATATTGCCGGGTGAGGCCTTCGAGGCGCGAGCCGAGGTTGACCGCATCGCCCAGCACGGTGTAATCGACGCGGAATTCCGAGCCCTTGTTGCCGACATTCATTTCGCCGCTGTTGATGCCGATGCCGATATAAATCGGTGGCCAGCCTTTGCGGGCAAAGTCTTCGCGCAGAATTTTCATGCACTCGACGATCTTGATGGCGGCAGTAAGTGCGTGCAACGCGTGTTGTTGATCGGCCAGTGGCGCGCCCCAGAATGCCATCACCGCATCGCCCATATATTTGTCGATGGTGCCGCGCTCATCATGGATCACTCGCGTAATCGGCGTGAGGAAGCCGTTGATGTACTGCGTGAGTTCTTTTGGTGCCATACCTTCAGAAATGGTGGTGAAACCACGCACATCGGTGAACAACACTGACATCTCGCGGATTTCGCCATCGAGATTGATTTCATCCATTTTCAGGCTCATTTCGTCCACCAGTTCGGGTGGCACATACTGGCCAAACAAATGTGCCAGCTGGCGTTTGCCACGCGATTCGACAAAAAAGCCATAGGTCATTTGCAGGGTAAACAAAAGCGCAATCAGGATCACCGGGGTGGCGACCGGCAGCACCAGTTGCTGTTCGATCCAGAAATAAAGATTGCTGCCGATGACCAGCGAGATCAGTCCACTGACCGCCAGCGTGCTCCATATCGGCGACAAAATCGGTAGCACGAATGTCAGTAGCAGGCCGATCACTGCCAGCGTTATAAATTCGAATCCACGGGTATACCCTGGTTTGTGCAGAATGCGCTGGTCGAGAATGCCCTGGATAATATTGGCGTGAATTTCAACCCCGGGGTAGGCGGGTTCGAGCGGCGTGGTACGTAAATCGAGCAGGCCAGGCGCAGATGTACCAAAAATGGCGATCTTGTTCTGCAGGCGTTTGGCATCAACAGTTTTGTTGAGTACATCAATTGCCGAAATATAATCGAAACTTTTCTGACGTCCGATGTACGGTACCAGCACGCCGGCGTGCTCATCAACCGGGATCAGGGTTTCGCCGATCTTGACCCATTCGAGGAACATTTCCTGGTTATCACTGCCATTGGTTTCGACCACGAGTTCGACCCGGGGTGAACCGATGGCGGCGCGGGTCAATGCCAGTGCGAGTGACTCGTGTAACTGGCCGTCGTAGACCTGTAATAACGGGACACGGCGGAATATACCGTCATCATCGAGTAAAGGGTTGTCAAAAAAACCGCCGCTATAGGCTGCGTCCTGCAGAATAGCCAGGTTGGCGGTATAACCGGTAGGCTTTTCAAACGGGATCTTGCCTTTCATGTTTCTGTCGAGATGCCATACCGGCTCGGGCAATTTCCCCGAATAGCTGTCGGTTTTGTTATCGTTTTTGAAGACCACCCCCATGATGGTTTTACGGTCCTGCAACGACTTTGCAAACATCTCATCGCGTTTGAGTGTTGCGACAACTTTTTCATATTCAGCAATGAATGATGCGTTGTCACGCAGCGGGCCAGTGGCCATGGTGTCGAGCAGTTTTGCAGCCTGGTCAAGGTCGGCTTCGGCAAACACGATATCGAAACCGATCTCCATAATGCGGTAGTCATCAAACAGGGTGTCAATGATGCGGCTCATGACATCACGGTTCCACGGCCAGCGACCAATTTCTTTCAGACTTTTTTCATCGATGTCGACAATAACGACTTTTTTGTCTTCGACATTTGGCAGCGTGAGTTTGAGTCGCGCGTCATACGCCAGGTTTTCCATGCTGGTGAGTACGGGAATTTGCAGTTTGCCGCCGACGTGTAATAGAAACACGACAGTGAGTGCAATACTCAGGGCATAACGGATGATGCGTTGAATTTCCACGGTGGTTCCCTTTGCTGTCCGACGGTGCCCGGCAGTTTTATTATTAGAATAAGCAGAAAATAGCAAAGTTGGCCGCACAAAGCTATGAAAACAGGCATAGCCTGTTGATTTTATGTAAAATCCTGCATCCACTTCTGCCGAGATTGAGATGCCACACACGCACCTGTTACTGGGCGTAAATATCGACCACGTCGCCACGCTGCGCCAGGCGCGGGGTACCCGGTACCCAGACCCGGTACATGCTGCGCTGCAGATTGAGCAGGCGGGTGCCGACAGTATTACCCTGCATTTGCGTGAGGACCGTCGACATATTCAGGACCGTGATGTGTTTTTACTGCGCGAACGTATGCTCACGCGGATGAACCTGGAAATGGCCGTGACCGAAGAAATGCTAAACATCGCAGCACAGGTAAAGCCGCAAGATTGCTGCCTGGTGCCTGAACGGCGCGAGGAGCTGACTACCGAAGGCGGGCTTGATGTGATTGCACAACAGGCCTGGATAACAGAGGCCTGTCAGCGGCTGGCGGAATCCGGTGTTCGCGTTTCGCTATTTATCGATGCAGAAAAAGCGCAGATCGAGGCGGCAAAAGCCTGTGGCGCGCCCGCGATTGAAATTCACACGGGCCAGTATGCAGATGCAGTGGATACGCAGCAGCGAAACATAATGTTAAAACGCATTGCTGAAGCCGCCGACTGCGCCAGTAAACTTGGCCTGCAGGTCAATGCCGGCCATGGCCTGAATCGACAGAATATTCTGCCCATCGCTAACATTGCGCCGATTCAGGAGCTTAACATCGGCCATGCGATTATGGCTGATGCCATGTTTATGGGTCTTGATGCGGCAGTGCATGAGTATCGGCGGTTAATGCGGCAAGCGCGCCAGTAATCCTGGCCCGTGTTAGTTGAGTCGATTAATTAAATTCTGCAGCGCCGATACTGTGCTCCAGTAGTCGGCTGATTTCGTGCATCAACCTGTTTGCGGCTGCATCCAGTTCATCACACTGTTCGCTGTCGATCACGCGCTCCATGGTTTCGGCAGCATGTCGTAATGCAGGTGTGCCGCAGCAACGCGTTGCACCGTGAAGTTTATGCACATGGGTTTTCAGTGCACTGTGGTCCCGGGATTCAACAGCTTGCGCTATGTCGTGTTTATACTCCGGAAGTTCCTGTTTCAGCATGTTCACCAGTTCAATTGCCAGCGCAGCATTGCCGCTGGTGAACTTTTCGGCTTCTTCCATGGAAAAAACTATCGTATCGCCAGTTTCCTGTGGCTGGTTATCTGTGGTTTGTGAAGCACTGCCCAGCCACTGTTGTATGACGGCGTTCATCAATTGTTCACTGATGGGCTTTATCATGATGTCATTCATGCCGGACTCGTAAACCCGGGTTTTTTCAGCAGGCATGGCGTTGGCGGTCAAGGCAATGATGACAGGTGCTGGTTTGGTTTCGAGTGCGCGAATACGTTTTGTGGTGGCATAGCCGTCAAGTCCCGGC
>JBATHJ010000267.1:0-2866 GCA_049666625.1 Gammaproteobacteria bacterium
TATTAAGATCAGGAAAAAAGCAATTATTGGGCGAACACTTGCATGCATAAGGCACAATCTTGAACATTTCATAATGTTGATTCCCGATTAAGTGCCAATTAACAGTGCACTTTTGCAGATGACGTAACCAATTAGACGAACGAGCGGCTTTGATATTCCCACTCAATGAAACAGGCAGATGAAAGGTGTATATAGCAGAAGGAACGGTATTTCGCGAGCTGATTATGCCAGCGGCGTAGTATTGTGAAATGGTAATGCCGTGTGATGTAACACCACGCGCTATCGTGTCAGCGCTATGAAGTTGTTTCCGGCATGCCGTCAAAAAATTCAACCCGGCCGGTTTCCAGCGAATATTCCGCGCCCACCACCCGCAGGCCATGGTTTGCGACCAGGTGTTCGAGTATCTGTGAGCCATGCCGCAGCTGGCTGGCCGATGCACGAATATTGGCGCGCACTGCATGATGTAACAATGCATCCGCATTTTGTGCAAGTTCGGTATATACCAGCGGCTCTACTGCGGGCCGAACGCGCTCGACGATCGCGCGCAGATTGGGTGACTGCCCGGTACTCGGACGCCCGATTTCTTCCAGCGTTGCCTGCACTGCGCCGCACATCGAATGCCCCAGCACGACCACCAGCCGGGTGCCGAAACGTTCCGCGGCAAATTCGACACTGCCTACCTGCGAAGGCGCAACTATATTGCCCGCCACCCGAATCACGAACAGATCACCCAGGCACTGGTTGAAAATAATTTCTGCCGGTACACGCGCATCCGAACAACCCAGGATAATCGCAAATGGGGCGTGTTCTTCGCGTAACACGAAATGCCTGGGTTGACTGCCAACCACAGCCTGGCCCCTGAGCTCCGAGACAAAATCGCGATTCCCCGCCTGCAGGCGTTCGAGCGCCTGCTGCGCTGACAACATAGTCATATTGGCGTTACCTTAATCATGTGGATAATCATTCAGGGTGATGTGCTGGTTTACGCTGCAGGTAGCTCTATTACTTCTCGGCTGCGGTTGTTAACAAGATTGCATTGCGCTCAACAAGCTGCCGCCATATTCTGCGACTGCGCTGGCTGCCAGGCACACTACGACTGCTTCAGCTTGAGATGCTCAACATGTGCAATCAGGGTGTCGACGGTTTCTTTCAACAAATCGAGCTCGTCTACACTCAGGTCATTGAGTTGCTCGAGGTTAAACTCGATGGTATCAATAATCCTTTTATGTGGACGTTGCATTGGCCGCATAAAATAGGTCGTGACGGTGGCGACAATCGCACCAAAAAACACAACCGAACCCAGCACAATCCAGATACCCCCAACCAGCTGCGCCGCACCGGTTACTGGTGCATCGGCAATACCCGCGGTTGAAAATGCAGCCACACCCCAGTAGAGGGCGTCTGTATACGAACCGATGGCTGCGCCCTGTGCATCGCGTTCTGCCAGGTAAATGCCTGCAGAAAACAGCAGCCAGAGTACAACCAGTAAAAGCACCATTTTTATAAATGGTGTATGCATATAAACATCATTGATAAACCGCATTAATCGCGAAGGTGACCTGGTGTGCTTCATGGTTTAATCCGGTTAAAGACAATGGATTTAGTGCGCTTTGTGAAAACCATTTTACTGCATCCACCCTGCGCAAGACGACTCGATTTCCGACCTGACACTAATACAGGACCAGCAGTGCTATCGTTACAGGCTGCCTGAACCTGGTTTTTTCTGCAGTGCAGTACTGATACCGGCCGACCAGTCATTCACGAACTGCTCGATCGATTCAACGAAGTCATCTTCGTGTTCATATTTATCAATCGTGCAGTGAATGACAATCTTGCCCGTTGCATCATTTGTGGTAAGCGTCCACGCCAGTGCATTGGGGCAGTTGGGCAGTGTAAAACGGACGCCGTCCCTGATCTCCTCGCGGTTGACTCCAAACTCGCCCCAGGTACAGTAAATCACGCCCCGTGTAATTTCGTCGGAAATCACACTGCTGATCGAGCTGCACAACTCGGGCAGACGCGCAATGCTTGCCAGCGCTTTCAGACCTGCTTTATCCAGATCCGGACTTACTTCTGCAAAGAATTCCATGGTCGATCAGCTCATCACAACAGGGTGAAAATTTGGGTTGATATTTTGAGGGCTGAAGTTTACAGAATGATATGTGGTGCGCCAGTTAATTATCCCAATAACTTGATATAGGGAAGATAAACAAGATTAATGACTGCCAGCGCAATGATGGAATAGAGCGTGATTTTCATGCCAAGCACACGAATATTCAGCACCTCGGTCAGCAGCCCCCTGGCATGTATCCAACGTCCAGCCACAAACACCAGCCCCAGTCCATGCACCATGAGTTGATGCGCCCCGTTGTATTCCAGGGCAAACAGCAGCAACAGGGCGATGGGAATGTATTCGATGGCATTCGACTGCGCGGCAATGGCTATTTTCAGCGCATGATTATCGCCGTGGCCGGTGCTGATGCGGTACTGCCTGCGCTTGCCGATGACATTTAATGATAACCAGACGATGAAGAATGCAAGCACTGATGCATAGAGTACCGAGGTCATTTCTGCTATCTCCTGAAGTATTGAAGTGCGACAGCTGTTGTGCCGATGACAGGTCCGGACTGAAGCATGCTCGACGGCGAGCTATTTTATATTTGTCTCGGCGAGGCGTTGTTCCCACAACAGCTGCAGCTGGTGCAGGCGTTCACGCGTTTTATCGGTTGCCCCCGGGCCCGGTACCAGCGCCAAGTCGCGCGCGGTGAGTTCGCGGCCGTCTTTTGACAGGATGGCAACATCGGCAATTTCTTCACCGCTGGCGCGATCGATAAATTTGACCGGCGCGCCATCGGTGGTATGCAGC
>JBATHJ010000268.1:0-12928 GCA_049666625.1 Gammaproteobacteria bacterium
GCGTAGATCTGTGCCCGCAGAAAAGTTTCATGACTGGCAATTTTTTCCGGCACTTCACCCTTGATGAGTTCGATTGCATGCAGCGCGCTGACATATTCCTGCTTGCGGTAATACAGCCGAGCGAGTCGGAAAGCGGCATCGTTGCGTTCACCGGGTTCGACATTTTCATCGAGTACGCGGCTTAACGCACGCCCGGCACGCTGATGCATGCGATAGGACAATTCGATATCACCGACCGAAAATTCGGCCTGGTCACGGTGAAAATTAAATGTGTCGAGTTCAGGTTCGTCCAGCGCGTAGTACTGGCCGAGTTCGTTATCGAGATGGGAAATGGCTTCGAAAAAATCTTCCTGGTAGGCGTAGTACAAAATCTCGCCATAGAAAACATCACGCAACTCCTGGTGCGGACGAATACCGCCAAACGCTATCGCTGGCAGCAGGCATAGCCATGCTAGGTGACAGCGCATGTTACCAGTCCCTGAAATGTATATCCTGCTGACTGGCATCAGGCCCGGCAATGGTGATTTCAACAAACCGCGGCCCCACATCCTTGACAACGGTATAGCTGGCGCTGCGCTTGTATTCACCGCCCGCCGGTGCCTTGCCGATAAAACTCACCACCAGCTTGTGTTCACCGGTTTTGATATTGCCGGTGTAGAGTTGTTGTACCCCGCCCTGTTGTAATGCTTCGAGTTCACGAAAGGTATATAGATGTTGCGCGACGACTTTTTCATCCAGCTTGATCTGCACCGAGTCAAGGCGGAAATCATCGCCCTTGTTCATGGAGACAAACAGCGACACCTGGGTGTTGGAGGGATAGAGCAGCTTTTCCTCGAGCCGGGTGAGCTCGGAGGTCAGGTTGAGCACATCTTTCTTGATATCCTGCACCTGTTCATCCAGCCCCTTGATCTGGTCACGGGAGATGTCTTCGGCCAGTACGCCGGTAGCGAGCACAGATGTAAAAATAAGCGCCAGAATTCGGGCCGATGTAAATCTGAAAAATGCGTGCATTTTCCTATCCTGCTGCAGTGATGGTTTGAGTAATCAACAACTTAACATACCATTCTAGTAGATTATTGTGGCACGAGAGCGGATTACCCAAGCAAACCCGAAATCATGTCCACATATATATAGTCTAGTACACACTAAATTGATGTGTTCGGATGTCAGCGACCCCGGGGTTGGCTAAACTCCGCCGATGGGAGAAGAAATCCAGTACAGCCGGTTCCGACAATCCGATTACGCCCGTTTTGAGCGTCACCTTCAGGACGAGACTCAATTACTCGGCGAGTGGTTCCATCGTCGCCAGTTTTCCGGTAAAGATCCGATCGCCGGTTACGAGCTGGAAGCCTGGCTGATCGACAGCCGGGGTGAACCCTGCGCGCACAATGCGCCTTTTCTCGAAGCAGCGAGCAATCCCCTGCTTAGCCCCGAGCTGGCGCAATTTAATGTCGAACTCAATGTGCCGCCTCAACATCTGGGCGATAGCGTGCTGACCGATTTCAGCCATAGCCTGGTCGAGCTCTGGCACCAGTGCCAGCTGCATGCCGGGAACCTCGACTGCGATATTCTTGGCATAGGCATTCTGCCTACACTGCGTGATGAGCACCTCACGCTGAAAAACATGTCCACCCTCGACCGTTACCGGGCACTCAATGAACAGGTGTTACGCCTGCGCAATGGCAAGCCGATTCCGCTCAATATTGTCGGCCAGCAACATCTGCAGAGCGAACACATGGACGTGATGCTGGAAGCGGCTGCGACCTCGTTGCAAATCCATATCCAGGTACCGCAACACCTCGCGGTGCGTTATTACAATGCCGCCATTGCCCTGTCTGCACCCATGGTCGCGGTCAGTGCCAATGCGCCGTTCATGTTCGGCAAACGCCTGTGGGAAGAAACCCGCATACCGGTGTTCGAACAATCCGTCCCCACCGGCGGCTTCAACGGTGCGGCGCATGGTCCGGTGCAGCGCGTGGGTTTTGGCATGGGCTATGCGCGTGACTCACTGTTTGAATGTTTCAGCGAGAACCTCGAACACTACCCCATCATGTTGCCGGTGGAATACGACAGCCCGGAAGAAAAACTGCACTACCTGCGCCTGCACAATGGCACCATATGGCGCTGGAACCGCCCACTGATCGGCTTCGATGATGACGGCACGCCACACCTGCGCATCGAACACCGGGTATGCTCGAGCGGTGCCAGCATGCAGGACAATATTGCCAATATTGCTTTTTACTACGGACTGGTGCATTACTATGCGACCCTCGCCGACCCGATCGAACACGAGCTCAATTTTTCACAGAGCCGGGATAATTTTTACACCGCCGCACAACATGGCATTGACGCACAGGTACTGTGGACAGACCAGCAACGCATCAAGCTGCAAAAACTGGTGCTCGACCAGTTACTGGTCGAAGCCGAAACCGGCCTGCATAAACTTGGCATTGATGAAAATGACATTAAACATAATCTTCGCATCATCGAAAAACGCACCCTGAACGGCCAGACCGGCAGCCAGTGGCAAAAACAGTTTGCCGAGCTGCACCATTACGATATGCAAAAGCTGACAAAACAATACCTGCGCAACCAGCGCAGCAATGTCCCGGTACACTGCTGGGATTTTGCGACTGAAACCCTGACTAACGAATAGAACGAAACATTCACTATGCTTAACCAGTTCGACAGATTACCCGAAGGCCTGCTCGACGCCAGCGTTGAAGATTTAAAACAGCTGCTCGGCATGCCAACACTGATTCACCTTGAAGGCAACAACAAGCAGCCGCTGTTCGTCAGTACCCTGCTGCACGGTAATGAGACCACCGGATTTTATGCGTTGCAAAAAATTCTGCGCCACTACCAGGACAAAACCTTACCGCGATCACTGTCGATTTTTATTGGCAACGTTGACGCCGCCGCGGTCAACCAGCGACGCCTCGACAACCAGCCGGATTACAACCGTATCTGGCCGGGCACGCACCATTCACAGTGCGAAGAAACCGATATCATGGCGACTGTCACCAGCATCATGCGCAAACGCAAGCCCTTCGCCAGCATCGACATTCATAACAACACCGGTCGCAATCCGCATTACGCCTGTGTCAACATTCTCAATCCGCACGGTCTGCAGCTGGCCGCCATGTTCGGCAAACTCACGGTGTACTTCACTAATCCCAAAGGCGTGCAGTCAACTGCCTTTTCTGACTTCTGCCCGTCCGTTGTGCTCGAGTGCGGCCAGTCATCTGATAACACCGGCGTTGATCATGCCGCCGGCTTTCTTCAAAAAGTGCTGGTACTGGAACATATTCCCGGCGGCAACCCGGACAATCTCAATCTGTTTCACACAGTTGCACGCGTGACCGTACCGAGACAATTCAGCATCGGCATAGACGGCGATGTCGACGTTCGCTTAAAAACCGAGCTCGAAGATCTGAATTTCAGCGAACTGAATCACGGCTATGTATTTGCCGGCATAAAACCGGGCAGTAATGCGCAGCTGCTGGTGAACAATGAAAGCGACGAGGATGTGACGCATGAATTTTTTGAATGTGTTGACGATACGCTTGTGCTGCAACGCAAAGTCACGCTTTCGATGTATACCAATGATGAGCGCGCGATACGACAGGATTGCCTGTGCTATCTTATGGAACAACTCCATATCAATGCATGAGGATATAGCCTATGGCTAAAACCGGCGCCACGGGTTTGCGGCGAATCATCAACGCCGCCGGCTATTCGTGGAAAGGCATCAAGGCTGCATACACTTCTGAAGCCGCTTTTCGCCAGGAAGCCTGGTGCTGCATTGTGCTGGTACCTGTTGCGCTGTATTTTGCAAACAGCCTGCCGGATAAGCTGCTGCTGATTGCCAGCCTGCTGCTGGTACTGGTGGTGGAATTACTGAACTCCGCGCTGGAAGCCGTGGTCGATCGCGTTGGCGCTGAACATCACCCGCTCTCGGGCAGAGCAAAGGACATGGGGTCGGCCGCGGTATTATTTGCTATCGTGATTGCCGTGCTGGTGTGGATTGCAGTACTGCTGTGAACCGCTGATTGCTGCCTCTGTGCCTGCGATCGACCAGCGATAAACTAGCGATCAGCTGCCGATGTCAGGTCATAATTCTTCGCAAGCTCATACCTCGCAGTCACCAGGTAGTTTTGCAACAGCTTCACCCTGAGCTGCAATTCTTCAACCGCCATTGATTCGATCAGCTGAGCCTGCTCTGCAAGGTTTGTTTCCAGCCGTTCAGACAGTGCACGCAGCTTTTCTTTTAGTGCCTGCAGTGGCACATCGTAGCCGCGGTAACTCTTACGCGCCGCTGAGCGCAAGTCGGCGACATCATCACGGGTTTGAGTCAGTGACTGCAACAAGGCGCCGATTTCGCGCTGTTCTGTCGAGATGACGTCGAGGCGCGCGGGGTATTCGCTCAACAGGTTCCATTCAATTACGCCTCGTGCGCGTTTCACGCGTTGCCGACTGGTGTCTGCCTCGGTCGCCGGCAAATCACTGCTGGCACCTTCAATGTCCTGCAGGCGGGCGAGCAAGACGGACTCATGTTCGCTCGTCAGGTATTCACGGTAATTTTCCAGGTTAACATTCTCAACCGTATCTGCAAGTGCCTGCTGGCGTTGATTCGCGGCTGCCAGGCCAGTATCAACCTCGTCCAGCGAAGCATCTAGCGTTGTCAGTATTCCCGCATAATGCTGCGCGCGTACTTCAACCAGGTTTTGTAAAGCAGTCACCGTACGCGCCCATTCATCCAGCCTGTTTTGAATTTCAACCATATCGATATAGTTGTGTACCGATTCCTGGAAATTCCTCGACGCCAGCAGTTCCATCAGGTAGTAGGTTTCAGGTGTCTGTGGTAATTCACGCAGGCGCAGTAACCAGCTGCTGTCAGAACGGTTATTGTGCATGCGCAACAATTGCAGAAATTTTCCATCAGTGATGCTATCGATCGAAGCGTCCAGCCTGGCAATGCTGGTTACAAAATTTGTAATAGCAGACTGGTAGAGCTCGATTGCATTGGCATATAAGTCGAGCTTGCCATAGGCGAACGGCAGGGCCAGCAATGCCTCCTGCACAGACACATCTGTTTGCTGACGTGTTACCAGTTCTGACCAGGGGGTCAATGCAGCCCTGTAATCCTGCAGTGTCATGCTTGCCCAGCCTGAGCCCAGCAGTGCCTTGTTTGAGAATGCGCCATTGAGGCGCACAGTGCCAAGCAGCTGTTTTGCCCTGGCGGCATCACCCTGCTCAAGTGCATGGTAACCCAGCACCAGGTTGGCCTTGTCCTTTAACGCCAGCAGAATGCGCTCCTGGGTTTTGAGACTCCCCACTTCAGCAAGTTGTGCGTAGCCTTGTTCGGCTCTGCCCTGCGCTAACAGAATATGCCCGAGGTTAAACGTGGCGTACGCGCTGTAACGTTGATCGGACTTCAGCGTGTTCAGCAATTTTTCTGCCTGTTCAAACTTGCCCTGCCTTGCCGCCACCTGTGCCTGCAGGAATTCAACATCCTGCTTGAAAGGATAAAACAGTTCACCTCGAATCAGCTGCAAGGCATAAATTGCATAGTCATATTGCTGTTTATCGTAATAGATCTGGGCCAGGTCGAATGCGGCGCGATTGCGGCCTGCCTGGTCAACATTATCGCCAAGCACTGCGCGCACCGCGTTGCCTGCGCGTTGACTCATGCGATAGGCCAGTTCTATTTCATCAACGCGCATGACAGGCAATGAAGAACCCGCCTGCAGTTTTTCGATGGCATGATTGAGGCGGTTTTCACTGGCGCCATTAAAATGGTCGATCTGGGTCAGTGCATCCAGGTATTTTCCCTGTTGCGCATTAAACTGGATCTCGCCTAGCAACAACCTGGTTTTGAACCATTGGTCATCACTCGATGACGTGGTGCTTGCCAGCAGCTGCGCGCTGAAGCATAAGACCAGCAAAAGAAATAGCTTGTGCACAGGCTTATCTGTCTTTAAAAGACATTATCTGCTGCCCGGCCACGGGCGCTGTGAGCTGTATTTCGATAAATCCCGCGCTGGCGGTTTTATCCAGTTCATAATCAGCATGCTGTTTGAATGCCTCTCCGGCGCTATTACGCCCGCTAATGAACAGCTTGAGACGGTGTTTCCCGCTGGCGAGATTTCCAGTGTATAGGCGCTGCACACCGCCATTGAACAAGGCCGCGATTTCCGCCGGGTTGTAAAGATGGCTGGCGATGACCGCATTGTCCAGCTCAAGTCGGGCAGATTCGAGCTCGAACACATCATCACCGGCGATAGAGATGAACACATTAATATGCGTATCCGATGGATACAGTAACTGTTGTTCTATACGGGTAATTTCAGCAGCCAGTTCCAGCACATCTTTCTTCAGCGACTGCACATCACGGTCAAGCCGCACAACCTGCTGATCGGCGTTTTCAACCGCAACAGCAGCCGCCGAAATCAGCAGTAAAACCAGAACTTTGAATAAAGTACGCATTAGCTTTTAACAAAAGATACCCGTTGGTCTTTGCGCCAAAAAAATGGCACTTTGCAGGAGTATATGGCATGAATTGTGCTTTTTCCGTAGAAGTGTCGGAAATCATCAGGTGTGCCATAACGCCTGAGCTCAGGCGTATGGCACATCCGTGGGTGATGGCAGAGCTGTCAGTCTGCGTAGTAGGGCTGATTCAGTGGCTGCGAAGTGTCGTACTTGAGGATAATATCCTTGACGATATCGCTGCGCACAATGTCATCGTAGGTGAATTCGTGGACATATACGCCGCGCACCGAGTGTACCCGGTTGATTGCATCGTACAATCCACAGTATCCGGAGATATCCGACTGGCTCAAATCACCATTGATAACCACAGTTGAATTCTGACCGATACGGGTCAGAAACATTTTCATTTCTTCAGGGCCGCAGTTCTGGGCCTCATCCAGAACGACGAAACAACGTTCAAAAGTCTTGCCACGCATGTAGGCCAGTGGCTCAACCACGATATTGCCGTTTTTCACCGCACAATCAACCACGCCTTTGCCTGCATTGCTGATCAGGCAGGTTTTGAACGCGCTGAAATAGGGATCAAACTTTTCATCCAGTCTGCCGGGCAAAAAGCCCAGGCTGTTACCGACCTCAACTGCCGGACGGGTAAAAATTATACGATCGATTTCACCTGCAATCAGTGATTCAGCAGCCATTGCAGCAGTGCAATAACTTTTACCGGTGCCTGCAGGCCCTAAACCGAAAGTAAGTGTGTGTGCCTTGATCGCGGCCATAAACTGTCCTTGCGACTGGTTTTTGGCCTGGATTTTTTTGCGCAGTGGATGGGGCTGGTGAGAAGAGATGTAACGTGGGGAGGAGGTTGGGAGATCGATGACGACGGAGTCTCCCGGTGAGTCGTCGTATGCATAGTTTCTGTTGTGTCGTTCTTTTTTATTCCTTGCATGCTTTCTCGACATGTATACACCTCGAAGTCGCTGGTTCAGACGCCTCCTATTCAGACATACTGCATATCATTTGTCTATAAAAATATTTTACAAAAATATGAAGATTTATTATTGTTTACATACGATACTCAGTAGTTGTATCTATCAAGGTTTAATCTCTGCAACGATTTATCGTGCTGCATGATCCGCTGCGCGTTACAATTGTCTCCCATGTTGCAATTCACCAGTCTCAGTTTACGCCGCGGTCCACGCCTGCTGTTTGAAAACACCAGTTTTCAAATTCACCCCGGACAGAAAGCCGGGCTTACTGGCGCAAACGGTACCGGAAAATCCAGCCTGTTCGCGTTGATCATGGATGAACTGCATGCCGACAGCGGTGATTGCCTGGTACCCAGGGACTGGGTGATTGCGCACGTTGCACAGGAAACGCCGGCTGATGAGCGCGCGGCGATCGACTATGTACTCGACGGTGATCACGAATTACGCCAGATCGAAACCGAACTCGCAAACGCTGAAAAAAACGGCGATGGCATGCAGCTGGCAAGCCTGCATACACGCTACGATAATATTCATGGTTACAGCGCACGCAGTCGCGCCGGACAACTATTGCATGGCCTGGGTTTTAAGCCCGGCGAGGAAACACGCGCGGTAAATGAATATTCGGGCGGCTGGCGCATGCGGCTGAACCTGGCCAGGGCGCTGATGTGTCGTTCTGATTTACTGCTGCTGGATGAACCCACCAACCATCTCGATCTCGATGCCGTGATCTGGCTGGAAAGCTGGTTACGCAGTTACCCCGGCACACTCCTGCTGATATCACACGACCGTGATTTTCTCGACAGCGTCACTACGCACATCGCGCATATTGAACATCAGAACATCACGCTTTATCCAGGAAATTATTCCGCTTTCGAGCGCATTCGCGCCGAACGTCTCGCCAATCAGCAGGCGCAATACAGTAAACAACAGCGCGAAATTGCGCATATACAATCGTATGTCGAACGCTTTCGCGCCAAGGCCACCAAGGCACGACAGGCACAAAGCCGGATCAAGGCACTCGAACGTATGCAGGTGATCGTAGCAGCACATGTCGATTCACCGTTTCACTTCGCCCTGCGCGAACCGGAAAAACGCCCGCACACCCTGATTAAACTCGAGTCCGCCAGCGCCGGTTATGCCGATAAACGCATCCTGGATGATATCGACCTGAATATTGCCCCCGGTGATCGTATCGGCCTGCTTGGCCCGAACGGTGCCGGTAAATCCACACTGATAAAACTCATTGCAGGCAGCCTTGCATTGCAAAACGGGCACCGTGAACAGCACAAGGACACGCGCATCGGTTATTTTGCCCAGCACCAGCTTGAACAACTACACCCCGAACACACCCCCGTCGAGCATTTACAGCAGCTGGATAAAGACGCGCGCGAAGCCGATTTGCGCCAGCACCTGGGTGGTTTTGGTTTTGGCAACCAGCAGGCGCTGGCAAAAGTCGGGCCGTTTTCCGGCGGTGAAAAATCGCGCCTGGTACTCGCCATGCTGGTCTACCAGCGGCCCAATTTATTATTACTCGATGAGCCGACCAATCATCTCGACCTGGAAATGCGCCAGGCACTGGCACTGGCATTACAGGATTTCACCGGCGCCATGGTCATCGTCTCGCATGACCGCCACCTGCTGCGCGTCACCTGTGATCGCTTATTACTGGTACACGACCAGCGCGTGGAAGAATTTGACGGCAGCCTGGATGAATATCCGAAATGGCTGAGTGATCACAATAAATCGCGCAGCATTGCAGGCGATAACGGTGCTGTAACAACACCTGCCAGCACACCGGTGATAGCAAAAAAAGACCGCAAACGCGCAGAAGCCGAGCAGCGCAAACAATTACAACCGCTACGCAAAAAAGTCACCAAGCTGGAAGCACAGCTGGACAAACTGCACGCCCGCCAGAAAGCACTGGAAACAACTCTGGCCGATCCTGGCATTTACGCAGAACAGCGCAAGTCAGAATTACAGAAATTGCTCAGAGAAAAAGCTGACCTGGACGGACTTTGCAGCCAGACGGAAGATGAATGGATGACTGCCAGCGAAGCACTTGACGCATCGATAAATAACTTAAAGATATGAAAGTATTCATCCGCAAATGGATGCAAATGTTATATTTACGAACGGACGGCACGCAAAGGTTACATCTGGATCCTGTAATCGATATAGCAATCCCATGGTCATTTTATAAAATGACTGGTTTATGTATCGGCAAATTTATCTCCGGCACCACTTAGGGCTACATAAACACTGTCGTTCAGCATCCAGTGATTTCACAAGTATCGCGTGAAACAGCAGCGCCCCCTTTTAGCTGTAATAAGCTGAACCAGATA
The DNA here is from genome assembly GCA_049666625.1 of Gammaproteobacteria bacterium. Lineage (GTDB taxonomy): Bacteria > Pseudomonadota > Gammaproteobacteria > SZUA-229 > SZUA-229 > JASBSR01. The sequence continues at coordinate 9,821 of JBATHJ010000268.1, forward strand.
AATATCTTACTGTCGTAAATAAAATTCAGCGTTTACCCGACTATTGATCAAAACAGGTATTGTTCATGAAGCGAAGCCATTTGTTATGCGAACATTAATCCGCATTATTCCTCTGGTTATTGTGTTTTCCGTGAGCACACTCGCGCGTGCTGACGTGCTAACGCATTCGCAGCAACGTATTCATATTCAATATAAACCCTCCCTGGCAAAAGACCAACGCGAACTGATGGTCGAGTGGTTGCAGCGTGTTTCCGATGCATTGCTAACGGTGTACGGTGAGTGGCCTATTGATACATTTGATATCAGCATTCAAAACGGTACCAGCAGAGATAGCCCGGTGCCCTGGGGACAGGTGACGCGCGGAAACCCGGACAACGTGCTACTGGTGGTAAATTCAAGCGCAGATCTTGAGGAACTGATTAGCGACTGGACCGCGTTTCACGAACTGAGTCATCTACTTATCCCATACCAGGGCCAGGGTGATAACTGGTTTTCAGAAGGCCTGGCCACGTATTATCAGAATATCATCCAGGCACGCGCCGGCCTGTTGAGTGAGACCGGCCTGTGGAACAAACTGGCAGCCGGTTTTGAGCGCGGACGCAAACAGAATCAGTGGTCTCAGTTCGAGCTTGCAGAAGTCAGCGAAAATATGCGCAAGTATCGCAATTTTATGCGAGTACACTGGAGCGGTGTGCACTACTGGCTGACGGCAGATCTAAAAATAAGGCAACTAAGCAACAACAAAACGACCCTGGACAGCTTACTCAAACAACTTAAAAACTGCTGTCAGCACTCGTCGATGTCTGCGGCAGCTATTGCAAAACAACTCGACCAGCTAGCCAGTGCTGATCTGAGTAGTCGCGGTCATTCTGATGTCAGTATTTTTAAACCCCTGTTTGACGAGTACAGGCAGAGCCTTGCGATGCCGAATTACACGCCATTGCTGACCAGCCTGGGCGTGATTACGGGACAGCAAAATGGTGAGTACAATGTATCTCTGATAACAGATGCACCCGATGCTGTAATTAGAAAAAGTATTTATAAGGGCGATGCCAACTAAGCCGACATACTCAAGCCGCCCGCCCTATCCGCATTTTATTATTTCTTTTCGGGGTTATGCTTTACTGGCGACTAGTTTACTTTTCGTCGCTTCATTACTCAGCTCAAATCCCGTTTCAGCAGAAAGCAATCCATTAACTCAACAGCTCGAACGCATTAAAGACCAGGCGTGTGTAGGCGCTGTTGCTTATGCGCTGGTTGAAGGTAACAAGATCGTCACTATGGGTGGTATAGGATCCTATGGTAATGATAACGACCGCCCGGTGACGGAAGCCAGCCTGTTTAGGATTGGTTCTATTACCAAAACCTTCACCTCGCTTGCGATTATGCGCCTGGTTGATCAGGGCAAATGTCAGCTTGATCAGCCGATCAAAACTATTGTTCGCGATAGCCCGCTGCACAACCCATGGTCAGAAACGCCTGTGACCCTGGCGATGTTACTCGAACACACAGCAGGATTGCAGGATTTGACCCGGGAAGAATTCGACTACCCCGAGCCACTCAGTTTACAGGACGCGCTTAATCTCAAACCTGAAACAAGAAAAGTACACTGGCCGCCCGGCTATCACTATAGCTATTCTAATCTTGGAGCTGGTTATGTCGGCCGCGCCATTGAAATCATCACCAAGGAAGAGTACGACACCTGGTTTGAAGGTGAAATCCTGGCCGTGCTTGATATGCGAGATTCACAATTGCACTGGACAAAAACATTAGAACAAAGCCTGGTCAGCGGATACGACGCGGATTTGAAAACAAAAATACCCTACTGGCATACGCTGTTTCGGCCTTTCGGCGGATTAAATACCACGGCCAGGGATATGACGAAGTTTTTATTTTTATTTACTGATGAGTCGACAGCGAGTAAAAAACTTTTTTCTGCGTCAGCTATTAAACGGATGGAAACACCCGAAACAACCCTGGCCGCAAAAGCCGGGTTAAACACCGGTTACGGCCTGGGCATTCGCAATACCCTGTTTAAAGGACATCGAATTTATGGACACGGCGGTGATGCTGACGGTTACCTGGCTGAATTTGCCTACAGTAAAGAAAGCCATCGCGGCTATTTCGTGGTAATCAATGCATTCAGGCACGACATCCTTGAGGATTTCACAGGGCCATTAAATGACTGGCTTATCGAGGAACTGGCTGGCCAGCCTGATGCGGAAGAAATAGCTTCGCAAGCACCATCAGACCCCCTGCCCCGAGAGAGACGTCTCGCCTTATCCGGCGAGTATCGCGAAGTAACGACGCGGTTTCCGTTTCGGACAAATCAGCAAGCAGAAACAGTGCAGATCAGGGATATTGATAACGCGCTATTCAAATGCCGCACGAATACAGATCAATGCAAAAAAATACTCGCCGTCACAGACGCCCTGTTTCGTACTGAAGATGAAACAGACGCATCCATGGCTTTTGTTAAAGCCCCGGATGGGAATTTATACCTGCAGGCCGAGTCCGGTAATTATCAGAAGACAAACACGACAAGCCTGGAAACCCGGGAGGCCAGATAATGAATGGCTGCCTGACTGGAGCAAGTACCGTTGTTAGAGATTTAAAATAATAAACTTGCCACAGAGGGCACAGAGATCACAGAGGAAAAAATATTTCTGGCAAAAACTACTGGCAATGAATGCACTGGGCAAGCTTAACAATGTTTAGATTTTCAATAACTATAACGTGTGTCTCTCTGTGCCCTCTGTGTCCTCTGTGGCAAAATTCTTTTAAGCAATTCAGCCCTCAGCCGTAAACCCAAACGCCTTATCGTGCACATACACCAGTTTGCAGTCTTCGAGGTATTTTGCATCGTGGATGCGGCCTGCCGCGATATAACCGGTTTCGCCCGCCTTGAGTATCACCGGCTCGCCGTCCGGCGCCAGCCCCTGCTCGCCGCGGGTAAAAAACTGGATCGCCATGCGGCCTTCGACCACCACGGTCATATCATCCCCGGGATGTGAATGCGGCGGTTCGGCGCTGCCTGCCTGCCAGCGTTCCAGCATCACTTCGGCGCCGTCCGGGTTACCGGGGAACGTGGTGCGCACGGTAAACCCG
>JBATHJ010000269.1:0-2705 GCA_049666625.1 Gammaproteobacteria bacterium
GTACACAGTGCAATGCACAGGCCGAGCAATAACTGCTGGCCGAAGTGGTGTGACGCTGCACGCATACGACTAGCCTGAACAACCCTGGGCTTAATTAAGCGCGAAGGCGTGGGTGAAACCGACAAACAGGGCATTGACCGTGTAGTCCTGGGTGGAGCCATTGATGTGTTCAAACTGGTATTTGCGCAGCTTGATGCCCATGTTCAGGTGATTGGCGCCATCGAGCGCGAGGACTGCGCCCAGTTCCAGCGCGTGGCTGTTGCCATCGCCGACCTTGTCCTTGTTGTCGTCCTTGATTTCACCGTTGCGAATAAAACCGAAAGAACCAAACAGTGTCCAGTCCTGGTTGATCGGGTTGAAGCCGGAGATGCCCAGGCCCAGGCCTGAAAAACTCTGTTTGTAATCATTAGTCTGCCAGACATTGCCCACCGCCTTGATGTCGAGGAACAGCGAAACCTGCTGCCAGAAATAATAACCCACCAGCAGATCAAAATCGTTCTGGCGGATGGTGGTGTTAATCGCGGCGACGCGCCCGGTGGTGGTGAACTGGTCGGGCGAGCCGTTATTAAACTTGTATTTACCAGTCTGCAGGCTGAGGCCGGTATAAAACCGGTCGAGCTGGTAGGCGATATTAAAACCGAGCTGGCCGCCCTCGGTACTGTCAAACGTATTGCCCACGCCACCATTATCACCCTGCCAGCTGGCGCCGAGCAGCTTGGCGCCGAGAGTGATTTTTTCTTCCGCCATGGCGCTGGCGCCGTGGAATAACAGCGCAGAACCGAGAAGTGCGAGTGCGTATTTTGATTTCATGATCATGTCCTGTTTCTGATCTGTATTACAGTGTCGGTATCGGGATGGTGTCGTGCTTGATGTCGTCGCTGTGTGCCGGTTTGTTTTTCGTCGGCTCGGCCTGTTTTACGTTTACCTTGACCTTCACCCGGTCTGCAGGCACGCCCTGGACTTCAACATCGAGCTTGATGAATATAAATTCACCGAGTTCGTCGCCGGCACCTAGCAGTACGCCATTTTCAGGCACCTGGTCGACATTATTGGCGACGGCTTTTTTTACGCTGTTCGAAAGTTCGCTCACGGTCAGCATGGGCTTGTCATTGTTTTTCAGTTCGCTCAGCAGGAAGTAGGTAAAGGGTGAATGCCCCGAGGTTTTGTAGTTGTCATCGACATACTCGACACCGCCGGCGGTCATGATTTGCACGCTCTTTTTCTCGGCGACTTTTTTGTAATAGCTTTCGCTATCTGTTACCGGTGCCATGCCGCGCGTGGTGCTGCGCAGCAAAGAACCGCTGAAGCACGAGTCTGACACCAGCAGGGTGTGTTTTACCCGCGAGGCAATTGTTGTGAGTTCATCTCGTATGGTCGAGTTGCGCAGAAAAGTTGACTGGTCAGTACCTTCGGCATCCACCGGTATCCAGAAACCTTTTTGGGTTTCTTCATCCATGAAACCGTGGCCGGCGTAATATACCAGCACGTTGTCGTTCGACATAGCGCGTTTCGAGAGTGCATCCAGCGCCAGCAGCACATCGCGACGCGTGGCGTTTTCGATCAGTTCAACATCTTCGAAACCATAATTATTTTGCAACAGGTCCTTGACTGCTTTCGCATCGGTGACAGCAGATTCCAGCGGGCGCCAGTGGCCGTGCTTGTCGCGGTACTGGTTGTTGCCGATGATCAGTGCGCGGTAAGTGCCTTCGCTGAAGGGCGTGACGGTTTTACGTGCGACCGGTTCCAGCGTGATACCGCGAGACTGTTCCGCCGTGGCTGGCAAACCCAGTACGCCAGTCAGCAGCGCGCAGGCGAACATGCCTGTCAGTTGAATGCCTGATCGTTTTGTACCGAAAAGTGTTATGCACATAGTCTTGCCTAATCTGTTTTATTAATCACAAACCCGCCTGATGCGTAGAAGGTTTTGTCATCTGTCGTTTTACCCGACAGTATCCATTCGTAGCGACGCCCGCTGCTGAGTTCCGCTGTGGTGAAAGTAGCAGTCGGTAGTCTGGTTGAGATCTCGCCAAGCGGCAATTTCTGGTTCTGGTTAAACATCTGCAGGCGCAGGCTGTACTGCAGGGCATTAGCTACCTGCGGCCAGTCGATCCTGATCCGGTTAGCGTCCAGCACTTCCACCTGGACATTATTATAGGCGGTCGTGCTGCGATCGGCCTTGCTGAAAAAGCCGATGCCGGGCAGGTCTTCATTTTTTCTAAACTGTATCACCGGGTTGTCCTGGTAGCTGGCGACCTGGTAGCTGCCGTGGCTGCCGCTCATATATGTCTGCAGTGACACCGCCAGCAGGGCGACTGCAAACGCGGTTGCTGGCACCACCGCCCAGAGTGGCGCGCGCAGGTCGAGCCAGCGGCCCAGCATACTAAAGACTCCTGTCGTGCCGGTGGTTTTTGCAGCTGCGGGAGTATGTTGCTGACCCTGTTCAGTATCACGCTCACCCAGTGCTGCGCTCATAGACGCTGCATGACTGGCGTAGTGCAGGGCGGCTTTCAGCGCGCTGTCATCATTGTGGATCAACGCCACGGCCTCGGCACGTGCCTGAGGCGCCAGCCTGTCATCGACATAATCACAAATTAGCTGTTGTGCCGCGTCATCTGTAGCGTGTTCGAGCTCGGGATAAAACCGGTCGACAGCAGTGAGTGCGGCGACTTCATCGCGACATGCCTGGCACTGTGCGAGATGCAGGC
>JBATHJ010000270.1:0-2330 GCA_049666625.1 Gammaproteobacteria bacterium
GTTTGCTCCCCAGATTGTACGAATCTCGGGGAACCAGTACTCACCGTAACCCCAGCCCATCAGTTCTCGTAATGTGGTTTGCACTGGGCCGGCAAAATCCAGCATGCCGGTGTAGGTATAGGCAATAATATAGGCTGGCACCGCCATGGGCAGCAACAGCGCCCATTCGAAAAAACGCCGACCAGGAAAATCGCAGGTCGTACAGACCCAGGCGGTCGAAACACCGAGTGTGAAAGTACCGACACCAACGCCGATCATCAGGATTAGCGAATTGATGACATAATCCTGCAGTACCGTTTCAGCAAGGTGCTGCCAGACATCACCGGCTGGCTGGAACACGAAGCTGAAGACCACCAGAACCGGCAGTGCTACGATCAGCGCAACCATTAATACGCCGCTCGTCCAACTGGCAGGTAACCAGCGTCCCGGTATGCTGTAATTCTGGCTGGTGTGTATGGAACTGTTCATGAATAAACTAGCTGATTGTCGTCGGTTGGCAATGTTTTGCCCGTTACCGGCGAATGATCAAGGCTTGCGTTATTTCCAGCCGACGCGGTCCATAATACGAATGGCTTCTGCATTGTGCTGCCCCAGCAGCCATAGGTTTAAATTATCTGCCTTGAAAGTTCCCCAGTCACGGAGAGTGTCACTAATCTTAATGGAATCACGAATCGGGTATTCATGGTTGGTTTCACCATACCAAACCTGAGAATTATCACTTACAAGAAAACGCATCAATTGCACAGCGTTATCACGATTTTTCGCAGCTTTGGTCAACGCAATACCGCTGACATTTACATGGGCTCCACGATCAGCTTGATTGGGCCAGAAAATGGAAATTCGTTTTGCGGCTTCACGCTGCGCCTCATCTTTGCTGTTAAGCATCATGCCAAGATAATAGGTATTAGCAATAGCGATATCGCATTGTCCGCTTGCTGCGGCTTTGATCTGGTCACGATCACCTCCGCGTGGTGGGCGCGCAAGATTTCTGACGAATTTTTTCGCCCAGGCTTCGGTTTGTTCTACACCGCGACTGGCAATCATCGAGGCCACCAACGACTGGTTATAAATGTTACTTGAAGAACGGATACAGATGCGGCCACGCCATTTGTCATCGGCGAGTGCCTCATAAGAAGATAGCTCTGCGGGGGTTACTCGTTCAGTCACATACATGATAGGCCGAGCACGCACTGAAAGACCAAACCAGTAATTATCAGGGTCACGGTAGCTGGATGGCACCTGCGTGGCAAGTTTGTCTGCATTCACTGGTGCCAGTACGCCTGCCTGTTTCGCACGGTGCAGTCGCCCGGCGTCGGTGGTCAATAGCAGGTCGGCCGGGCTGTTTTGGCCTTCAGTTTCCAGTCGTTTAAGCAGGGCATCGGCCTTACCGGTTACCAGGTTGACCTTGATCCCGGTTTGTCCGGTGAATTGATCGAGCAAGGGCTTGATCAATGCTTCTTTGCGGGCGGAATAGAGATTAACTTCCTCGGTTGCAGAAGCAGGCATGGCGAACAATAGCGATAGTCCAAGTAGTGATGCCAGCGTTCGACGCGGACAAAAAGTGATATGCAACATGATATTTCCTGTTAATGTTAATGCGAACTATTATCATTAAGATTCATCTTTGTGTCAATGGTCAATCAAAATAATTGGGGCTGGACGATTAATATTTGGGGACAGAGTAAAAACTACTATTTAATTTTTACCCTGTCCCTGATAACTTCTTTTTTTATCTACATTTATATAACCATGTTGCTTACCGAGAAATGGCTATTACTTAAACAACATAAAAAATCGCTCGTGGGTGAGTTTTGCTACGCTACGCAAAACCCCCACAGCTCAAACGTTAGCCATATAAAGAATATCAGGAGAGCACACTCATTATGACTGAAAAACTTTTTGAAATATTGATAATGGAAGGCATAGCAGTTTTGATGTTTATCTTTGCTTATTTGATTGGAGTCAAAGGTAAATTGGAATTAATTGCAGGCTATAACGAGCAAACAGCATCAAAAGTAAAAGACAAAAGTGGACTCAAGCGATTAATAACACGTTTATGTATATTGTTAGGGACTGGTTCTGCGATTATGCCAATACTTACTTACTTCTCATCTAGTTACCCTCATGGGCTGGCATATATTACAGGTGGTTATGGCGGTTTTATTTTAGGCATTATTGGCATGGTAGCACTTCAGTCGAGAGACTATACGTCCCAGGCGCATGTAAATATTCATGGCTAACAAGCGACTGTGATTAAAATCAAGCCTGCAACCTAAAAATAATTATGTCATTTTCCACTCCTTATCGTCACGCACCATAGCATTGAGTAT
>JBATHJ010000271.1:0-13596 GCA_049666625.1 Gammaproteobacteria bacterium
ACCTGGTGCGCTCGGTGCAGCATATTGCATCGAGTTCTGTGGAGCAGGCGCGGATTAATAACCAGTTGCTCGATCGCGCGAGGCAGATTCAGGCAAGTACTGAACAGACCGGTCGCGAAATGAGTGAGCAGACCAAGAGTACAGATATCCTGGTGGATTATTCAAATAATCTTGTGTCTATCGTCAGCGTATTCAAACTGCCGGGCGAAGAAACGGTTGATATTGAACTTAATGAAACCACACACATTAATCTCGACAGTTTGCCACCACCGGCTGAACTGAAGCGGGCGATATAATCAGCCTGTGCCAAATGCTACTTACACATATATTGTATCGGCTTAAGCAGGAACAATAGATATGATAGCACCTCAGCACGAGGCATCTGTCCTGGATGTGACTGTCCTTGCCGAGCTGTCTGACATAGCGAGTCAGTTATCGACTGACTCACCTGATGTCATTTCGGCGTTACAGGATTACAGGCACAAGGTCGAACATATTTGTGCATACATTAATCAGGATCGGTATGCCTACCTGCTTGATTTTCTGATGATCTTGCTTGACGGCCTCGATCAACTTGTCGAACGTGATCGCGGTATCAACGAATCTGAACGCGCTTTTCTGCAAAAAGCAACTGGCATACTTTCTGAATACCTGGTGTCGAGCGGCAATACCGAGGCCGACGAACATCTGCTTGAACTGCTGCAGGACCCTCACTGGATAAGGCCGATTACGGCAGAGGAGGCGCTGCAGCTGTCGGCATCCACGACACTGGATAACACCGAAGCAGGTGAAAGCATCGAACTTGATGAACTACTAAGCGGCATTGAAGGCCCGGTAGCAGACAACAGTACAGCGCCTGAGATTATAGATTTCGACACTATGGATATTGAGCACCTGGGCGAGGATGTTTTAGAAACAGACAATGAACACCCGCAACAGGATTGCGATGTCATTGACCTGGCGGAAACGGGTATCGATGAAATAGTCGCAGCGCCGGTAATCGACTCCGCTCAGCAGGAGCTGGTTGATCTCATCAGGTCGGAACTGGAAGAAATCATCGATAAACAGTACGATCCAGAATATGATTTCACAGTTGATGACCGCCAGTTAAGTGAAGACATTCTGAAAACCATGGCGGATCGCGCCGACAACATCAGCAATGCGCTCGAACTGATAGGTCTTGAAGGCCTGTGCCGTTGCGGCAAGTTTGTAGCTGAAAATATACTTTCATTATCTAATTCGATCGACGCGCTTGATAAAAACCGTTCCTTAATTCTCAAGCAGTGGCCGGCAAAAATATTAAAGTGCCTGCAAAATATCAATGATGCCCGGCCGGTATCAGAATTGATGTCACTCCTGACACATGCCGCGTGGCCGGTGCAAATGGATAACGCGGACCGTGAGCAGACCAGCCACCTGCTGGCGCATCCTGTATTCAATGAAGAAGAACGCCAGCAGCGACAGGTGCAGGCCAGCGAAGCTGATGTCGACCTGGCATTTCCCGACGATGTAAACCAGGAATTACTCGATGGCTTGTTGCAGGACCTGCCTACGCAAACAGAAGAGTTCTCGACTGCAATACAAAACCTCGCCCAGGGCGGTGGCATCGAAAATATCGATATCGCCCAGCGCATTGCGCATACCCTTAAAGGTGCAGCAAACGTGGTGGGCGTACCCGGTATTGCCAACCTGACGCACCATCTCGAAGATTTGCTCGAAGCGCAGGCCAAGGCCAGGGCATTGCCACAGTCGGCATTGATGGATGTCCTGGTACGCGCCGCAGATTGCCTTGAATCCATGGCCGAAGCATTGCTGGGCATTGATGCACCGCCTGACGATGCGGTTAATGTGTTGCAGGCTGTGCTCGACTGGATCAACCGAGAGGATACGATTGCAGTGCCGCAGGCGACAACACAGGCGCCAACACCGCAAACCGAAGTTGCGCTTGATGATCTGGTGCTTGCCCCTGATATCAGCACAGGCATGGCTGAGCTTGATACACAATATTCGCCAGATCAGGAGCATGTGGAACCTGCCGGGCAAAAAACACCGGATCAGCCCAACCCGGCGCTTGAAAACGTATTACGAGTACCTGTCACGCTGGCCGATGAAATGCTGCGGCTTGCCGGTGAAAATCTGATTCATACCTCACAGATCAAGGAGGGCGTCCAGGTCATTATCCGCAAGCAGGATGCGCTCGATCTGCATAATCAGTCACTGCTGCAATTGTCATATGACCTTGAGCATTTGATCGATATCGAGGGCTTTACGCCGCGCAAAGAAAACCATCATGGTGCTGACGATTTTGATGCGCTGGAGATGGACGAGTACCACGAAATTCACACCTTAAGCCGCAGGCTGGTGGAAATCGCGGCTGACTCGATGCAATTGTCACAGGAACTCGACAAGGACCTGGCCGGGCTCAAAGAGCTGGTTGTCGATCAGGATAAATTGCATAAAGAAAGTGAAGAATTAGTATTGCGCACTCGCATGGTGCCGGTAAAGACCATTATTCCCAGGCTCAAACGCGGTGTGCGACAGGCTTGTCGGCTGACCGGTAAACAGGTTGAGTTGTCAGTACAAGACAACAATACCTACATGGATAGCGAAGTGCTGAACGGCCTGATTGAACCTGTTATGCATATCTTGCGTAATGCGATTGACCATGGCATCGAGGAAGCACACGACCGGATTGCGCAGCGCAAGTCTGCCATTGGCAATATAAAAATTGTGTTCGCGAGAAAAGGCAATCATGTCGTGATCGATATTATCGATGACGGCCAGGGCCTGAATACTGATCGCATTCTCAGCAAGGCGCTGGACGCAGGCCTGCTAACAGCTGACGAGGAGCCAACGACCGAAATCATTCATAAGTTAATCCTTGAGCCGGGATTTACTACGCGCAGGGAAGTGACGCAGGTATCGGGCAGAGGCATAGGGCTGGATGTGGTCACGGTTAAAATTCGTGATTTAAAAGGCTCTATCGCTATCAGTTCTACACCGGGTGAGGGCTGCCGGTTTTCATTAAGCCTGCCAATTTCTTCGTTCTCGACGCATTCATTGCTGGTGCGCTGCCGGCAGTATATATACGCGATATCGAGCCACGGGGTTGAAGAAATTCTGTATCCCGGCAGTGGCGAATTGAAAGACGTTGGCGATGTCACACTTTTCCAGCTGGGCCAGGATGTTTTTAGCGTGGTACTGCTGGATGACTTGCTAAACCTGCCGCCAGACAGGCGAAAAGTAGTGCGCGGCACGCGTCCGATCCTGCTGGTCAAGGATGAAACCGGGACGATTTCTGCGGTTATGGTGCAGTCTGTGCTGGACAGTCGAGATGTCGTAGTCAAAAGCATGGGCAAATACATGCCCAAGCTCGATGGCATTATCGGTGCAACGGTACTGGGTGACGGCAGTGTCTCATCGGTTATCGACCTGCCCGAAATGCTGCGCAGCAGGGACATGCTGCAGCAAAAAGGCGCAAACACATCTGCCAGCGCGCCTGTACAACAAATGCATAAGTTACCGCATGTGCTCGTGGTTGATGACTCCCTCAGTGCAAGGCGTTCACTGGCGCAATTTGTCGAAGACATGGGCTTTACTGTGCGCACCGCGCGTGATGGCATGGAAGCGGTAAGCATTATCGATACCAGCCGGCCGGACCTTTTGCTGGTCGACATGGAAATGCCGAAAATGAACGGGCTTGAATTAACCGCGCACATTCGGGCAACGCCTGGAATCAAAGATCTACCAGTGATCATGATTACATCACGCTCCACTGACAAGCATCGCAAGGCGGCGATAGATAAAGGCGTTAGCCACTATATGATCAAACCTTTTGATGAGGATGAACTGGCATTACAGATAAACACTTTGCTGGAGCCGGTCGAATGATTCACCCGGCTACACAGCAGCCGGATAGCGATATCGAAGCGGCGCCAGCATTCGTCTCGCTGTCTATTGGCGATGTAAAGATTTTGACGCAACAGTCGAATATTACTTCGATAGAAAGCAGCGTGGATGTGGACTATAGTGCTGGCAAAGATGGCGCGATCGGGTCGATAAATTTCAATAACCAGTCAATTCCGGTGTTTCGATTTAATGACCAGTTTGAATGCGTAAATGACAAACCCGGGAACATAATGGTGTGTGCCGTGCTTAAGAACAATGCGGAAACAATTGCTTTAATGTGCCAGGAAGTAGCTGCCTTCAGGCATCCTGTTGTAAAAATCAACCCGTTGCCAGAATGCATGCAGATGGATGTATGCCCGGTAGACTCGCTGTGTCTGTATGCCGACAATAATCAAAGCAAAATCGGTTTTGTTATTAGTGCAAACTCACTGCTTGAATATTTCAGGGTGAAACTTATGCGGGTTGCAGGTGTATCATGAGTAAAGCGGCGGCCTGGATTATGAATATCAATGAGCAGTTGTATGCCTCGGTTTCGCAAATGGAGCTGGTGCATATCATCAATGAGCCGTGTTATACCGCGATACCTGGCGCGCCGGCGTATTGCCATAAAGTCATTGTATGGAATGACAACATCCTGCCTGTGATCGACTTGTCAGGATTGCTCAATTCCGCAGCTGTTCAGTCAAAACGTGAAGTAGTTGCTGTGATTATTTACAGAAACGGCAATGATGAAATACACTATGGTGGCATTATCCTGGCAAAGTCACCTGACCTGGAGTTTGTGGAAAATACGCAGTTATGCAGTTTGCCAACGCATACGCAGAAATTGAAAGAAATTGCCCTGTCATGCTTTAAAAGCAGGGCAGGCCACGAGGTGCCGATCCTGGACATGACCCGGGTATTCTCCAGTGTTGCGGCACCCGGATAGTGCGCCAGGCCTGCTGACAAAAAGATAACATCATGAACGACTCTGATCATAATGTACGTGTGAGCATGCTGGCCATGCAGGTATCGGATTATATCGGCAGGTCGTCTGGTGATGAATATTTCAGCAGGCTGATCCATGCAGTATGCAAGCATCTTGAATTAGCATGCGGTTGTGTATACAGCATTGATGATGAATATGCAGAGCAATGGAAACTGATATCCAGCACTCGTGGGCACGACAGTTGTTGCAAGCTGAATCCTTTGTTCGAGTCAAAACTGAAATATGAAATTCTCAATAATAAACAGACCGTTATTATTGACCTGCAGACGACTGGCTACCTGGGCGATGAAGACAATACCCTGGGGCTGACCAGCCTGGCAGCGTTTTTTTTATATAACTCATCCAGCCATATAAACGGCGTCGTGATTTTTGGTGCGGACAAGACTGTACTGAATCAAAACACTGTCATAGATGTGATTGATTCGCAGATACCGCGAGCAGAGTCTGTGCTTGATAATATGCAGAACATTATAAAACTGAATGCCTATGAAAATAATTACAATAAACTGGTTGATTCATCTCCGGATGTAATATGGGAGGCAGACACTCACGGGCGAATTACTGCCATTAGTGGCTCGTGCAAGGCTATATACGGCCTCTCCGAAGATTTTATGCTCGGAAAAAACTATACCGATTTCATGACTGAAAAATCTGCCAGCCAGTTTATTGAATATCTCGAGCTGATGTCACGCAGTGAATGTTTTTATAATGTCATATCAGATCATATTGGTAAGGACCATGAGCATATTATGGTCAGTTACAATATTATTCCAAAACTAGATGAGCATCATAAGATTAGCGGTGTTATCGGGGCCACGCGCGATATTTCAAAATCAATCAAGGCCCAGGAAACAATTAAAAACACAGGTGAATTATTTTCTTCAATATTATCCAGGCTCCCTGTTATATTTTTCAGGCTGGACGCAAACGGACAATTTGTTGAAATACGCGGTAACGGCCTGCGACGTATGGGCGTCGAGGACATGGACTGGGTTGATAAACCCGCTTACGGTTTGTTCATTGGTATGGATGCCGAGATAGATTCTGCACTCGCCGGTGATACCGTGTTTTTCGAAAATAAAGGTACCTATACTGGAACGCCATGGTGGTTTTATACGTCCATGTTTTTCGATAGCTGGTCGGGCGACGGGGCGGTCGGGTTTTCGGTCGATATCACAGAACAGAAATACGTAGAAGAACAACTGGTTGAATTGCTCAATAACAACAGAAAGCTCGCACAACACCTTGTTGAGGTCCAGGAATATGAGCGCCGCACCCTGGCCAGGGAGTTGCACGATGAACTCGGCCAGTCAATTACCGCGGTAAAGAGCCTGGCGACTGTGATATGTGCCAGTACCGGTAACCAGTACACCGAAATTCGCAGCCTGGGTAACTCAATTATTGATCTGTCCGGTCAATTGTATGAAGTTGTTAATAATATTATGCAGCGATTGCGGCCTGACATAATTGATAACCTGGATTTTAGTGAAACCCTGGGTAATTGTATTGTGCGTTCGCAGCTTGAGACTGCCGGGGTCAACTGTAATCTTGACATTTTCGGCAATGTCAACGGTCTGCAGGAAGTAGTCAAAGTCACCATATACCGGATCGTACAGGAGTGCCTGACTAATATCTCGAAGCACGCCATGGCGTCGAATGTCACTGTTAATATACAACGTGGCTTCGAAGATTCAAATTTACGACGCACGAAAGTTTACGATGCGTTACAAAGGAACAGTGCCAGATCCAGTGCTATCAACAGGGATACGATTAGAATAGAAATCACTGATGATGGTATCGGTATGGATGTACACCATAAAATCCGCAACGGTAAGACTGCGAAAAGGCATGGTTTGCAGGGCATACATGAACGCGTGACCGCTATGGGCGGCACCCTGACAATAACATCAGAACCCGGCGAGGGTTCTACAATATTGGCGATATTAGTGCTTGGTGGTAATAAACACGATGTCTCACGGGACATCAATAAATGTATCAAGGACTTGAGAAAAATGCGGGTAGAAAGGCGGGAAACAGGAATTATCAATTCACACCAGGGATGTCGTAGTTGAGGTTTTGCTCAACCAGTTTTGAACATACAGGTGTACAGATGAATATAACTTCTTCTAAAGCAAAATTATTACTCGTAGACGATCATGCTATCGTCAGAGCTGGCTTCAGGTATCTTCTGGAAAACGATGCTGATTATGAAATTCGGGAAGTCAGTACCGCGGAAGAAGCGTGTCGTATTTATTCAGAATATAAACCAGATGCCGTCATCATGGATCTATTGATGCCGGGCATGGGTGGTTTGCAGGGCGTGCGACATATTCATGCCAAAGATAATGATGCCAGGGTGCTGGTACTTAGCATGCGTGATGATCCGATGTATGTGAGCCAGGCGACCAGGGCGGGCGCCAGGGGCTATGTGACCAAACGCAGTGCACCCGAAGAGCTTACCAGGGCTGTAGCCGTATTGATTAAAGGGCAGAGTTACCTGAGTGCTGATGTAGCGCAGATGAACACCAAATCAAGTAAGAGTGACCAGGAACAGATAGAAAGTTTAACAGAGCGTGAATTTGAAATATTCTGTTTGCTTGCTGATGGCAACACGGTTGTAAATATCTCGACGGATTTGCATCTAAGTGCCAAAACAGTCAGCAATCACAGAACGCATATCATGAATAAATTCCAGGCAACAAGTATCGTGGATCTTACCCGCATGGCAATACGTAATGGCCTGATCGAGGCCTGAAAAATGTAGAACTGGACGATCAAATATATTGCCTCTGGGTGAGGTAGTCGATAATCGTTTGAACGGACTCGTCAACACTGAGCTTAGATGTATCGATGGTGATTTCAGCCTGCGCTGGTTCTTCATAAGGTGAATCGATGCCGGTAAAGTTCCTGATTTCGCCGTTTCGGGCTTTGAGGTACAGGCCCTTGGGGTCCCTTTGCTCACATACGTCGAGTGGGCATTTTACGTACACTTCGATAAATTCATCCTTATCGACAAGTGTGCGTACCGTACCTCTGTCCTGGGTAAACGGTGATATGAATGATGACAGGACGATGACACCTGCGTCGACAAACAACCTGGCAACTTCACCAATGCGGCGAATATTTTCCTTTCGATCGTCACTGGTAAACCCGAGGTCGTTATTCAGGCCATAGCGCATGTTATCGCCATCAAGGATATAGGTGTGCGCAGACAGTCCATACAGGCGTTTTTCAAGCTCACAGGCGATCGTGGATTTACCAGAGCCGGACATGCCCGTGAACCAGATAATCGCTGATTTGTGATTATTGCGCTGAATGCGCGCCTGTTTGCTTACCTGCGTTGCATGCCATACAACATCGCTGGATTTTCTGATAGCGGCTTTTTGATCGAACATAACAGTCACCATTAGCTAACAACTACGTTAGTTAGATGATAATAAATACACCAATTTTTGATATGGGAAAAATTCCTGTAATTGAGCGAGATTCAGAAAACCAGCCATGTAATACACAATTTTTTTCATGTGCATTACTGGAACCATTCTGATTGGGAAAAATGGAAGGAAAGGGCGGCTTTATATGGGAATTTTCCCCATAGTTTTAACCTGAATACTTACTTACACTCCAGATTAGTGCCTATATAGCCTGCAATTAGCGAACTACGTGATTGTGAGCTGGCAATTCTGACATGTAATTAAGGTATCCGGGTCGTCGATAATATGAGTACTATCGCTGAGCAACACATCATGCATCGTAACGAATCGAACTGGTTACTGTTCTGGACATTTCTGAAAATCGGAAGTACTGCATTTGGCGGCTTCATGGCCCTCATATCCGTGGTGCAGGATTATCTTGTCAACAGGAAAAAACTGCTGACTGATGCGGAGATCCTCGATGGGATCTCGCTTGCAACAATTCTGCCCGGCCCGGTCGCTGTCAACGTGGTTGCGTATGCCGGATATAGAATCAACGGTGTCATCGGGGCAGTGGTCTGCGCCACCGCTGTCATTCTGCCTTCTTTCTTGTTAATTCTCCTGCTGAGCTACGTTTATTTTACCTGGGGTGAAATACCGGGTGTCAGCAATATTTTTAAAGGCTTCATACCTGCTGTTGCCGCTATCATTATAGCTGCCACTATCAACATGGGTAAAAAAACACTGAAAGGCATTTCGGCGTATCTTGTGGCGCTCTGCGCCCTGGGTGTGTTGACAGTTGTCGGGGGCTTCTTCAGCACCATCGCTATCATCGTGGCTGCAGGCCTTGCAGGCGTATTACTATTCAAAAAATCTTCCGGTGCAGAGCGCAACGCTGCATCAGCGAAGCGGGCAGGCGGCAAGCGCGCATTTCCAGTTTCAGTACTTGCGTTTCTTATTCTGCCATTAGCGTCCCTGGCATTACCATATTTAAAGATCGGATCGATTGTCGCAGTTAAATTATTTATCACCTTTGCAGGTATGAGTGTATTGCTGTTTGGCGGTGGTTTCGTATTCATTCCGATGATTCAGGAAATTGTTGTCGATACTTACGGCTGGGTCACTAACAAGGAATTTATTGATGCTATTGCATTAGGACAGATCACCCCGGGGCCGATACTGATCAGTGCTACATTTATTGGTTATAAAATGGCAGGCGTGCTTGGTGCAACTGCTGCAACAATTGGAATATTCTTACCACCTGCAGCGTTGATGCTGTTTTGTGCGCACTTCCTTGAAAAACTCAAGCAATCAGAAACAATAAACGCCGCGCTGTCTGGTATACGTTGTGGTGTAATCGGCATGATCGCTGCTGCGGCCATCGTCGTCCTGCAATCAGCAGAGCAGAACTGGATATCTTTAAGCATATTCGTAGTCGCCTTACTCTCCCTGCTCAAATTCAAAATAGAAGTCGCCTGGATCATACCTGCAGCCGGGCTTGCTGGTTATTTATTGTATTAAATTAATAAAACTGACTTGATTTACTTATTGATATTCAAGAGAGGATAGTTATGGTTCCTATATTCATGATTGGTACACAAAGATCTGGTTCTAATCTTCTCAGGCTCATGCTGAATCAGCTGACGGAAATAGCTTCACCACATCCGCCGCATATTCTCGAACGTATGCAGCCACTGGTTGATAAGTATGGTGATCTGAATGATAAAGAAAATTTTTCACAGCTGGTTGACGATGTATGCAAGTTGATCGAGTTAAACCCTGTTGAATGGCAGGATGTAACGCTAGACCGTAACTCAATAATCAGGCGCTGCAAGAAACACAGGAGTCTTGCTGCCGTCTACGGTGCGGTATACGATTTATACGCAGAGAGTAATAAAGCAAAAACATGGTGCTGTAAAAGCCTGATCAATATACATTTTATTGATATTATTGAAAATTATTTCAAATCTCCCAGGTATATCTATCTATATCGAGACGGCAGGGATGTGGCGCTGTCTTTCCAGAAAGCCGTAGTCGGTGAAAAACATATCTATAATATTGCTAAAGACTGGGCCGAAACCCAGGAAAAGGCCATTGATTTAATGCGACATGTAGCGCCAGAGCGGATTTTCTGTGTCAGTTATGAACATCTGACAAGCAAACCCAGGGAAGTCGCCAGCGAGCTGTGTAAATTCCTCGGTGTCGAATACAATGATTCCATGATGGATTTTTATAAGACATCGGAAGCCCGTAATGCTGCCAACTCCAGTAAGTTATGGGGCAATGTAACTAGCCCTGTCATGTCAAATAACAGTGGCAAGTACAAGGCCGAGATGCCGGCAGATGAAATTCGAATATTTGAATCCGTTGCCGGGCATGTGCTGGACAAGCTTGGTTATGCACGAGAGCTGGTTCCGATAGGCGAAGAAGTTGTGTACACCGACATTGACATCCAACTGTTCAACCACATGAATGAACTTAAAAAGCGTGAGTTCACCACCGTGGTTGATGAACATGATATCAAGCGCCGCCAGAAGCAGTCGCTATTACTGAATGAAATCAGGTCGAGAGTAAGTCCTGAAAGACTGACTGCCTGAGCTATATATTTTGTTAGAAAATTCGCCAGGGACGGTGATTACTAAACAGGTTTATCTATTATGAATACTATATCGAAGTATGTGATTGTCATAGCGTCATTATCCTTATGCCCCGTTGTTGTGCTGGCTGATTATACATTTACTGCGCCACCACGTGAGACCAGGGATGTTGCCAACACTATTTACAAGCCGATTGCTGAGTACCTCAGTATCATAACCGGCGAAAAGTTTGTCTATAAATACCCGGATAACTGGACCGAATACAGCCAGGGCATGCAAAACAACGAGTATGACCTCGCATTTGATGGTCCACATTTTGTCAGCTGGCGAATAAAACATACTCAGCATGACGCGATTGCCAAGCTGCCGCAGTTACATATCTGGCGCGTAATTGTGCGCAGCGACAGCGATGATATACAGAAACTGGATGACCTGGTAGGTAAAAAGGTTTGCGCTCCAAAATCACCGAACTTCGGTATGCTCACCATGATGAGCCATTTCCCGAACCCCGATAGAGAGCCGATCCACGTTATAACCAAGGGCTGGAAAGATGGCTATAACGGTGTGTTACAGGGCACGTGTGATGCCGCAGTATTACCGAAGACCAACCACAAGAAATTCGATACTGATTTGTCTAAAACACGGTCCATACATACACATTTGCCTTATCCAAACCAGGCCTTCACTGCAGGCCCGAGGCTTACGCCAGAGATGAAGCATAAAATTATTGAAGGCCTGTTGTCTGATGATGGCCAGATGGCATTGCTCAAATTACGCGAACGCTTTACCGGCGGCCAGAAGCTGGTCAGTGTCGATAATGAAGAATACGAAGGCATCAGCATGGTGCTCAAGCGAGCAGGGAATTTTCTTACGACTACCCAGTGATTTGATTGCCCGGCGAATTGATTATCCAGTGACACAGGTGTGCACTGGGTGTGCTGGTATTTACGTTTGATCAGGTTAGCGTAATCACAAATTGCTGCTTGAAGTACTGGTGTAGCGCGAGCCTTGATTCAGGGGTTTCACTGGTGTGTAACAGGTAACCGATGTCCTGGCCAGCACCTTCACGTTTGCCGATGATGTCACCGGTTTTAAGCTTGAGTTTAAACTCACGCACATTCGCATGGTTTTTAACCAGTTGCTCGCCACGGATGGCGCCTATGCGACCAACGCCTGGATGCAGTATTTCTGCACAGCTATAGGCCACATTAGCTTGCGGGAAAGCAAAATCTTCACCCAGTTCTACGGCGACAAACGCTTCCCAGGGGTTAAATCCCCAGGCGCATTGCATGGCATTCATGATGTAACCGCCCGGCGGACGCAGCGCGATTTCGCCGAACAGCAGGCCGTTCTCACCCAGGTAAACTTCAAGATGGGTCATGCCCCAGTTTATTTTCAAGGCTTCGATTACCTTTCGATTTAACGCCAGCATGCTCGCCTGCAGGGCATCATCGAATGCCGCCGGCACCAGGTTGACATGGCGTTTTTCCAGGTAGCTGGTGGTATTAACGAAGCTGATTTCGCCATGATTGATGAATGATTCGATACTGGCTTCTGGTGCGGATATAAATTTTTCCAGTATGTTGCGGCCGTTCTTCTGAAACACCGGGTTTTGCTCGGCTGACAACAATTCAAAACTACGGCCACCATAGGCGGTTCTTTGCTTGCGTACCAGCGGCGTACCGAGGTAGTCAAAGGCTTCTGCCGGCGTGACGACCGATGATTCAGCCATGAAGCGGGTCATGGGGATGTCGAAATCAAACAGGTATTGTTTCATCGCCAGCTTGTCACGACAGCGCAAGGCCGTGGTGGTGGGCGACATCCGCGCAGCGAGCATTCTGCGTGCGACCGCGGCGGGATACACCGCCGGCTCGCCACCGGCAATAACATGGCTGAAGCGTTCATTGCCAAAGGCATCGTGGATAATTTGCCTGATTTTTTTGGTGGTATTGAATAAAGGCGCAGTAATAATTTTCTGCGCATCATCAATGGGGTAGGTCGCCTGCTCACGCCATACTGCAAACGGAATGTGCCTGGCGCGCAATTCTTTGATGATGGCGCGGCGCGGGGCGATGAGTAATACGCGATACGGAGTCAATCTCGATCCCTGGCAGGCGTGAGCAACCTGGCACTGTTTATAGTTTATGATCGATACTATTATCCAGCATATTATCCATTAAATTACCGGCTGCCATACAAATATAGTGCCTGCGTCGGGTATGATGGAGGTCGGGTTTGCGAAGCAGCCACCGACGACGACTTTCAATCCAGCTAAGGATACACACCATGAGCAAACACTACGACCTGATAGCCATCGGCGGCGGCAGCGGCGGTCTCTCAGTTGCCGAACGCGCTGCACGTTATAACCAGCGCTGCGCGGTGATTGAAGTCGGCGACATGGGTGGCACCTGTGTCAATGTCGGCTGCGTGCCCAAGAAAATAATGTGGTATGGCGCCGAAATTGCGCACGGTCTCGAGATGGCCGGGGACTACGGTTTCAGTATCGAACGCAAGGGTTTTAACTGGGGTGAGCTGGTCAAAAAACGTGAAGCGCATATCAGCGGCATCAATAACTGGTACCACAGCTACCTGGCAGATTCTGATATCGATGAAATCAATGGGCGTGCGCGTTTTGTCGATGCGCACACCGTGCAGGTCGGTGATGACACTTACACGGCTGATCATATTG
>JBATHJ010000272.1:0-2118 GCA_049666625.1 Gammaproteobacteria bacterium
ATCGAGATACTCTGTACCGCTTCCATATGATGCAACAGGTATGACGCGCTGACTGGCATCATCAAGCATTCCAATCCAGGCCATTTTAAAGCCGCCATACTTGACCACATCCATGCAAACCTGTGGAAATAGTTCTGCTTCATGGCTACTGTGCACAATCGCATGATCGCACTGGCTTAAAGTCGAATAAAGCCGGGTCAGGCGCCTGATGTTTTCTTCAGCTTTTTTTCGTTCAGTGACATCATAGCCAAGCGTCACAATATGTGTTATCTCGCCAGCCGCATTGCGCAATATTGTATTGTACCAGTCGAGCGTGATACGGCTTCCATCGCTGGTCAGCCAGTCGTTTTCATAGCGCGCGGCCACATCGACGTTTCCTGATTTCAAATTTTCAAATACCTGCTTAACCCCGCCTATCTGTTCTTCGGGAATAACCCAGTCCCAGACCGGTTTACCCAGCAGTTCATCACGTCTGAACCCGGTCAGTTCTTCCGCTGCACGATTGAGCCTGACAAAGCATCCAGACATGTCGAGTACTACGATAATATGGCCTGCTATCTCTACAACAGCATCAGTAAAATCACGCTGTTCCTTGAGCGCAGCCTCGGCTAGCTTGCGATCAGTAATGTCGGTGTGGGTGCCAATGATACGTAGAGCGCGCCCCGATTCATCTCGACTGACCGCCACGCCACGAGAAAGCATCCAGCGCCAGCTTCGATTTTTATGTTGCAGGCGATGTTCATTGCTATAGGCGGGGGTTTTATCATCAATATGTGCGCGAATAGCTTCCATCGCTCCTGGCAGATCATCCGGGTGGACCCGCTTTACCCACTCCATATAGGTGTTTTCTACTTCACCGACCTGGTAGCCCAGCATTTCTTTCCAGCGCCTGGAATATTTTACTTCGTTGTTTTTCAGCCCCCAGTCCCAGACGCCATCACCCGAACCTTCCAGCGCAAAACGCCAGCGTTCTTCACTTCTGGCCACATCGTCGATCATGCTTCTGGTGCGAACAAGCGCGCGTACCAGTAGCGTGAGCAACAGGCTGAAAGCAATACAGGTGATTAATACCAGTTCTGGCGCACGACTATCGTAACGCTGTAAAAATGATGGTCGCGCATGAATTACACTTGTCCAGACGTGGTCTGCGACCTGGATTTTATTACTACGTTTAAACCCGTTAACCAGATCGGACGAGAACGCACTGCTCTGGTACATTCTTGCCTGTTCTGATTCTTCATCTCCGTCATATATCTCGATGCTGAGATCGGATGTGTGCATATGATAATGATCACCGTCGTGTTCATGCCCGAGGCCTGACATCAGGTCACCCATGCGAAACACGGCAGTTACCCAGCCATAGATACTGCTGCGCCGCTGCGCCAGGCTGTCATGGGGCTGGTTTTGCACATACAGTGGCAGGAACATGAGGATGCCCGCCTGCTTTTGATCACCGGTTTCCTGGACCAGGGTTAGTTTACCCGTGACAGCTGCCTCGCCTGAATCACGTGACTGCACCATGGCAGAACGTCGCACTGCTTCAGAAAAAGTGTCGTAACCATGCACTGACAGGTTTCTGCCAGTAAACGGCTCAATATAAACAACAGGCGTATAAAACTCACGATCACTCTCTGGATATACCGTGTAATCTTCAAATCCCTGCTTGCGGATTTCTTCGATATGTTTTGAAAGGTCATTGCGTTGCACCATCTGTACGAAACTCAATCCCTGAATTCCCGGGTATTGTTCCAGTATTTGCAAAGACGCTATGTAATTATGAAACTCGTCACGCGTGACGTGGCTTGAGCTGTTGAAAAATGCACGCAGTCCGCGCAGTGTCTGCTGGTAAGTCAACATGCGCTGCTGCAGGTGATCTACCAGTTCACTGGCATTACCATAGAACGTATTCTGCATCTCGCGCTGTTTAACGTTTTTCGCATATTGCCACAGGCCTGCACTCAGGGCGAGCGAGGTCAGCAGTACGACAATCGGGAAAATATTGCGAGTTACAATATCAGGCATAGCTAGTCTTCTGGGCCTTTATTAAAGTAATGATACCTATGTCACTGAAAATTTTTCGCAGCATATAGCTTCATACAAAGCTGGCTTGTACTGGAT
>JBATHJ010000273.1:0-2220 GCA_049666625.1 Gammaproteobacteria bacterium
CTTTGCGTTTTTCGCGGACTGATATTGTGTTGTTATCCGTGTTCATTAGCGTTCATCTGTGGATATTTATAGCCTTGCTTACCTTAATTCTCAGACCATTTCCATCACCCCCATGACAGGATGCTATTTCCCGCATCTTGCGTACAATGGCGGCTTCGTTTGTGGAGTCCTCGTGAGTAAAAAATCCAGTCCCAGCTTAAACCCGCAGCAGGCAAGCGCGGTGAAGCGTATTGATGGCCCCATGCTGGTGCTGGCGGGTGCCGGCAGTGGCAAGACCCGCGTCATTACCGAAAAAATAGCCTACCTGCTGGGGCCCTGCGGTATTTCGGCCAGCCGTATCGCGGCGGTAACGTTTACCAACAAGGCCGCGGAAGAAATGAAATCCAGGGTCAAAAGCCTGGTCGGCTCGAAAGCCTCGAAAGGCCTGCGCGTGTCCACCTTTCATCGCCTCGGGCTGAATATTCTGCACAAGGAGTTTGCCGCGCTGGACTACAAGGCCGGGTTTACCGTGTTCGATACCCAGGACGCGATATCCACCCTGCAGGAGCTGCTCAGCGCGCGCGGTGAACGCGGCCTCGACCTTGCGAGCAAGGTACAGGCGCAGATCTCCAGCTGGAAGAACGACGGCCTGCTGCCGGAACAGGCGATTGTCGCGGCAGAAGACGATTCACAACTGCAGGCTGCGCGCGCGTATGTGAAATACCAGCGCCAGTTGCATGCCTACAACGCCTTCGATCTCGACGACCTGATTTTGCAGCCGGTGGCACTGTTCAGGCAGCGGCTGGATGTTCTCGAAAACTGGCAAAACAGCATTCATTATTTACTGGTGGATGAATACCAGGACACCAATGCGATGCAGTACGAGCTGGTCAAGCTGCTCACTGCAAAACGCCATTGCCTGACCGCGGTGGGTGATGATGACCAGTCGGTCTACGCCTGGCGCGGCGCACGTCCGGAGAACCTCGAACAGCTGTCGATCGATTTTCCCACGCTGGAAGTGATCAAGCTCGAGCAGAATTACCGTTCCTGCGGCCGCATTCTCAAGGTCGCCAACCAGCTGATACGCAACAACCCGCATGTTTATGAAAAAAACCTGTGGAGCGAGCTGGGTTATGGCGATCCGCTGCGAGTGATTGAATGCAGCAGTGAAAATGCAGAAGCCGAGCGCGTCTGTATCGAACTGCAGTCGCACAAGTTGCAGAACAATGGCCGCTACCGCGATTACGCGATTTTATACCGCGGTAATTTCCAGGCGCGGCTGTTCGAACAGCAGTTGCGTAATCTCAATATCCCCTACGTGGTCAGCGGTGGGCTGTCGTTTTTTGATCGCACCGAGATCAAGGACGTCACGGCGTATTTGCGGCTGCTGGCTAACCCGGATGATGATGCCGCGTTTTACGAGTGATCAACACGCCGCGGCGCAATATCGGCTCGGCCACGCTGGAAAAAATCGGCCGCTATGCGACCGAGCGCGGCGTTAGTTTGCTCACTGCCTGCGGTGAAGTCGGGCTGCAGTCGCACGTGCCCGCCAGTGCGATCAAGCACCTCGACAAGTTTACCGACTGGCTGCTGCGTCTCGCGCACCGTGCCGAAGATGACGCTGCCAGCACGATCATGCAAAGCCTGCTGGATGATATCGGTTTCGAAGGCTGGCTGATGGAGCAAAGCAAGGACGTGGAAACCGCTGAACGCCGCTGGGCGAATGTACTGGAATTGCGTGAATGGATCACGCGCCTGCAAAAATCTGAAGAAACCCAGTCGTTATCCGACCTGATTTCACGGCTATCACTGATGGATATCCTGCAACGTAATAAAGACGAGCGCGATGTTGATGGTGTACAGCTGATGACCCTGCATGCGGCCAAGGGACTGGAATTTCCGCATGTCTTCCTGGTCGGCTTTGAAGAACAGTTACTGCCGCATGCCACCAGTATTCAACAGGACACCATTGAAGAAGAGCGCCGCCTCGCCTATGTCGGCATCACCCGCGCGCAACGCACGCTGACCATGACCATGGCAAAAACCCGCAAACGTTACGGCGAACGCAATATCTGCGAACCCAGCCGCTTCATCGAAGAACTGCCGCAGGACGAACTCGAATGGCACGGCGGCGCGCGCCAGGAAAAAACCACCCAGGACAAGGGCAAGTCGCACCTTGCCGGTCTGCGCGCGATGCTTGAATGAGGGAAGCAATTAATAATGAATAATGAATAGTGAATA
>JBATHJ010000274.1:0-2282 GCA_049666625.1 Gammaproteobacteria bacterium
GCCAGTTCGGTTTCGATCACGGCAAGTCCGAGTGCTGCATAATTCTGCTGCGTGCTGCGCTGGGTCATAAAATGGATCTGCTCACGGTGTAATACAACAAGGCCTGGTAGGCGAAAAACGACAATACCAGAATACCACCCTCGATGCGGTTGATGCGGCCGGGTTTATTAAAGCCGTATGCCATTACTACCAGCGCGATGGTGAGTACAAATACGATGGGAAAATCACGTTCCAGTACGCCGCTGTCCAGCGCTGACGGCGCCAGCAGGCCGGGAAGACCAAACACCGCGAGCATATTAAACAGGTTGGAGCCGACAATGTTACCGATGGCGATATCGTGTTCATTTTTGAGTGCACTGGCCACCGTGGCTGCGAGTTCCGGCAGGCTGGTACCGAGGGCGACTATGGTGAGACCTATGATCAGCTCACTGACGCCAAAACTGGTGGCAATATTGACCGCCCCCCAGACCAGGATTTTTGAACTCAGCAACAACAGGGCCAGGCCCAGGATCAGCCAGAAAAGTGCACGTGGCACCGGCATCTCGGGCGGCAGTTCTTCCTCGTATTCCGCCTGCATCGGGTCAAATTCGCGGTTGTTCAGTGCTTCGCGGGTTATCCACCACATGATCAGGAACAGGGTGCTCAGCAGGACCAGGCCGTCACTCAGGCCGAGGTGATTGTCCTGTACCAGCAACAGTGCCAGCAGCATGCTGACGAGCAGCATCGGCAGCTCTTTTTTCAGGATTCGCGAATGTACGTCCAGTGGCTTGATCAGCGCGGCGATACCGAGCACCAGCGCAATATTGGTGATATTGGAGCCCAGCGCGTTGCCCTCGGCGAGGCAGGGACTGCCATCAAGCGAGGCGATGGCGGAGACCAGCATTTCCGGCGCCGAGGTGCCAAATCCGACCACGGTGAGGCCTATCACCAGCGGTGAAATCTTCAGGTTCCTGGCAGTTGCGGCGGCACCGATGATGAATCGATCGGCACTCCAGATCAAAAGCGCAAAGCCGGTGAATATCGCGAGCAGGCTATAAAGCATGATTCATTTGTAAGGTCAGTCGTCTAATTGTTGCGTGCGCGGGTGTAACATCGCGATGAATTGTACATGACAGGCTTTTGTTTTGGCCGAAAATATCCACGCGTATTTGTGCGAACCCTGAAACAAATCATCGGTC
The DNA here is from genome assembly GCA_049666625.1 of Gammaproteobacteria bacterium. Lineage (GTDB taxonomy): Bacteria > Pseudomonadota > Gammaproteobacteria > SZUA-229 > SZUA-229 > JASBSR01. The sequence goes on from JBATHJ010000274.1 coordinate 1,179, forward strand.
TGTAGGTCGAGTTGCTGTCGCTTTTACGTGCACTGTTAGTGAGATACGCATAGAATAGCGCTCATTTGGCGACACACCGCCACCGAATCCGGCCACAAAAAATACAGGACAATGATTTGAGTGACACCCTCATCAAAATAAGGGATCTGAGCTTCAGCCGTGGCAGTCGCCTGATTTTTGACGGCATCGACATGGATATTCCGCGCAAGGGCGTGACTGCCATCATGGGGCCGAGTGGCAGCGGCAAAACCACCTTGCTGAAACTGATCGGTGGCCAGTTGCGTCCGTCCCGCGGCTTCATCGAAGTTGACGGGCATGATGTGCATAGTCTGAGTACGCGCGAGTTATTCGAATTACGCAAGCGCATGGGTATGCTGTTCCAGAGCGGTGCCCTGCTCACCGATCTAAGTGTATTTGAAAACGTCGCCTATCCATTGCGCGAGCACACAAAGCTGAGTGAAGTCATGCTGCGCCAGCTGGTGCTGCTCAAACTCAACGCAGTGGGATTGCGCGGTGCGGCCGCACTGATGCCGTCAGAGCTGTCGGGTGGAATGTCGCGCCGGGTAGCGCTGGCGCGGGCAATCGCGCTCGACCCGATGATGATTATGTACGATGAGCCGTTCACCGGGCAGGACCCGATTTCGATGGGGGTGCTGGTAGAGCTCATCCGGAACCTCAACGATGCGCTCAATATCTGCAGCATCGTGGTGTCACATGATGTGCGCGAAACCATGTCGATCGCCGATTATGTCTACCTTATTTCCGCCGGCAAGGTGGTCGAGCGTGGTACCACCGAGGCCATGATGAACAGTGATCTTGAATGGACCCGGCAGTTTGTCGATGGCCTGGCGGACGGGCCGGTACCGTTCCATTACCAGGCACCGCCGTTGCTCGATGACCTGTTGAACGCGGGGAAAAACTGATGTTACTGGGCTCGATTGAAAAGCTCGGCCGCGTTACGCTGGGCGCTATACAGCGCCTCGGGCGAGGCAATATTTTCCTGCTGCAGGTACTGGCGGGTCTGACCGGCATGCTGCGGCGGCCGTCGCTGCTGATAAAACAGCTGTATTCAGTTGGCGTTCAGACTCTCATTATTATAATTGT
>JBATHJ010000275.1:0-2635 GCA_049666625.1 Gammaproteobacteria bacterium
GAGCTCATGCTCAACAGCCTCGAACTTGAAACCGACGAGCAAACACAACAAACCAATTCAAAGGGGACGACACCATGTGCAACACCTGCGGCTGCAATGTAACCCAGGGGAATGCCCACCTGCTGAAACCGGGCGCGAAACTGTCGAAAACCGCCAGCGGTAACGAGGCTGTTTCAGTACTGCGCGGCCTGCTCAGCGAAAACGATCATACCGCGGCGCACAACCGCCAGCATTTCCAGCACCACGGCGTACTCGCGGTCAACCTGATGTCGTCGCCCGGCGCGGGCAAAACCTCGTTGCTCGAATCAACCATTGACGCACTCAAGGGTGAATTCAGGCTGGCCGTGATCGAAGGTGATCTCGAAACCGAAAACGATGCCAACCGCATACGCAAGCACGGTGTCGATGCCATCCAGATCGCCACCGGCAGTGCCTGTCATCTCGATGCGCACATGGTGCACGATGCCCTGCACCAGCTGGACCTGAATGATATCGATATCGTATTTATAGAGAATGTCGGCAACCTGGTCTGCCCTGCCAGCTTCGATCTTGGCCAGCAGCTCAACACCGTGCTGCTGTCCGTACCCGAAGGCGATGACAAACCCGCCAAGTACCCGGTGATGTTCCGCGCCGCCGACCTGATGCTGATCAGCAAGTGCGACCTGCTGCCGGTACTGGATGATTTCAGCCCGACGCGCGCCCGGCACTACATGCAACAGCTGGCCAACGATGCCCCGGTGATCGAGCTCTCGGCGAAAAACCATGAAGGCATGCAACTCTGGCTGGACTGGTTGCGCGAGCACGCACAAAAAGTCGCGCCACCAGAACACACAGTCGCGCAACAGTCACACAGTCACAGCGCGGCCGGTTAAACGCGATGAATCGGCCGACAGCTTCGAACAACACGCTGCACGATGCCACCGCATTATTAGGTGCAATCCACCAGCTGCCGCTGAAAAAACGCACCCGCATCATGAATGTCTGCGGCGGCCACGAACGCTCGATCACCATGGCGGGATTGCGCTCGGTACTGCCCGACAAGCTCGAACTTATCCCCGGCCCCGGCTGCCCGGTTTGCGTCTGCCCGGAAGAAGATGTATTTGAAGCCATCCAGCTCGCGCTGCACGAAGACATTATCCTGGTTGCATTCGGTGACATGTTACGTGTGCCGGTTAATGTTCCCAAACGCGAAGCACGCACGCTGGAACAGGCCAAGGCCCTCGGCGCAGATATTCGCCCGGTCGGCTCGCCCATCGACGTGGTGCACATTGCACAGCAGAACCCGGACAAACGCGTGGTGTTTTTTGCCGCCGGCTTCGAAACCACCACCGCACCGGTGGCCGCGATGCTGGAGCAGGGCGTGCCGGAAAACCTCAGCGTCCTGTTATCAGGCCGGCTGACCTGGCCCGCGGTGGCCATGCTGCTGGATACCGGCGCTGCCGCGTTCGATGCGCTGATAGCCCCCGGCCATGTGGCCACCGTGATGGGGCCGGAAGAATGGCAGTTTGTAGTCGACAAACATCAGCTGCCCTGCGCCATCGCCGGGTTCACTACAAACAGTTTGCTCGCCGCGATTTACTCGACCCTGAAACAACTGGTCGATGACAATCTTTATCTCGACAACTGCTATTCACAGGTGGTCAAACCTGGCGGCAATGTCACTGCGAAAAAGCACATGACCAATGCGCTGACAGTGACCGATGCCAACTGGCGCGGTGTGGGTATTATCGAAAAATCCGGTTACGCCCTGCAGGACAAACATGCTGTGCATGATGCACGCACAACTTTTCCGAGCTACGCCGGTGATGCACGCAAACGCGCCGGCGAAATGCCGCCCGGCTGTGACTGCGCCAGCGTCGTGCTCGGAAAAATTTATCCCAATCAATGCCGGTTGTTCGGCGCGGCATGCACGCCACGCAACCCGATCGGCCCCTGCATGGTGTCAGATGAAGGCGCCTGCCGCATCTGGTGGTCTGCCGGCATGCGCACTGCAGACAACAAGCGTGTAGCCAGTTACGCAGACTAAGCTGCATGACCCTCGAGGCCAGAGCGCTTACCATTACCGGCCAGGTACAGGGCGTCGGCTTCAGGCCGTTTATCTATCGCCTTGCCAGGCAGTATGAAATTACCGGCTGGGTGCGCAACAGTGTGGGCACAGTCGAAATTTTTGCGCAGGGCAGGCTCGACAGTCTTGATGCATTCGCGCGCGACATAATACACAAGGCGCCGCCGTTCGCGCGGCCGCAGTTGCAAAACGTTATCGCCGCCACGCTTGCGGAGTACAACGATTTCAGTATTCACGAAAGCAACAGCAATGCCCCGGCGGATATTCATCTACCGGTCGACCAGTTCACCTGTGATGACTGCCTGGCAGAATTAAACAACCCGCAGGACCGGCGCTATCGCTACCCGTTTATCAACTGCACCCAGTGCGGCCCGCGTTATACCCTGATTAAATCCATGCCCTATGACAGGCGCAATACAAGTATGCACGGCTTCACGTTATGTGGGCCGTGCCAGCACGAATACAGCCACATAGATAATCGCCGCTTTCACGCCGAACCCGTTGCCTGCGCCGACTGCGGGCCGGAACTCGAATTTATCAGCGAGCATGAAGTCACCCGCGGCAATGAAC
>JBATHJ010000276.1:0-4366 GCA_049666625.1 Gammaproteobacteria bacterium
GAGTATCCACCAGGGCATTCGACAGCCGGGAAAGGTCATTCCCCTCAAAAGCTACTGTCAGGTATGGCCGCGCATAGTTGGCAACTTTTTCCTGCTCATCAGTGTAATTGCTCAGCCTTTTAAAGACACCTTTGCGCATATTGTCGCGGTCGGTCTTTGTCAGTGCCAAAGGGTTCACAATATTTTCTTGAATGCTGGACTCGATGTCACGATTGCGTAACGCAAAAAAGTCTTCGATGCTAACCGGCTGAGGCTGGTCGAATTCAAGCTGTAGCTTAAAATACTGTGCTGCCAGTGTCTGCGTTTTTGACAACACCGTCGACAGTTGTGTAGTTGTAAGTAGCGGAAACCGTGGATTGACCACGTGTGCAACGCGTAACTGTACCGGCGCAGATCCCAGCTGAGGCAGCGGGCCGATGGCGATTTCAGATGTCTTTTGATGATTAAGCTGATATGTCTGCAGCAGCGCGAATATCAGCAGCGTTAAACCAATGCCGACGAGTGCAATGCGCAGCTTGCAGTTGTTGACTGCCATTTGTGCTCCCTGTGCTAAAGCAGCAGTTTAATCACATCACCACCGACTGAGTGTGCTGCACATCACAGCGATTGCATGCTGGCATTCAGTCTGTAGCAAGGTAGCGCGCCAGGATGATGGCATCCTCGCGGCCATTATCGGCAGGATAATAATTATTACGCACACCGAGTTCGTGGAAGCCTTCGGAATGATACAGTTCGATCGCCGCCTGGTTCGAGCGCCGCACTTCAAGCAGGATCATATCGATCTCGGCCATTTGTGCGCGTACCATCATGTGCTGTAACATTTTTCTGCCGAGTCCGCGGCGCTGGTAGTCAGGGCTAACACACAGGTTGAGCACATGCGCCTCGCCAGCTGCCAGCATCACGATCCCGTAGCCGATTATTTTTTTATCGATCGCCGCTACCCAGCAGTTATAACCGACGCGGATGCAGTCGCGAAAAATACCAATCGTCCAGGGGTGTGGATACGCCTGTAACTCTACTTCCATGACATGTTTCAGATCGGTGTAGGTCATGGTGCGGATGATGACATCGTCAGCATCCTGCATCGGCATGTTTTCCGCACCGGTGGCCATCAGTTCAGCACTGCCCTGAGTCGCAGCAGGTCCTGCCAGGCTTTGCGTTTTTCCGTGGGCTTACGTAACAAATACGCCGGGTGATAACTCACCAGCAGTGGAATGCCCTGGAAATCATGCACCCGGCCGCGCAGCTTGCCCACAGCATCATCAGATTGCAGCAGGCTTTGTGCGGCGACACGACCGACAGCAAAAATCACTTTAGGTTGCAGCAGTTCAATCTGCTGTTGCAGGTAAGGACGACACTGTGCAACTTCATCCGCGTGCGGATCACGATTGCCCGGTGGCCGGCATTTGAGAATATTGGCGATATACACCTGCTCGCGTTGCAGGTTGATCGCCTGCAGCATGGCATCGAGCAGTTTGCCTGCACGGCCCACAAACGGTTCACCCTGTGCATCCTCGTCCTGCCCCGGTGCTTCACCAATCACCAGCACATCTGCATTGTGATTGCCGACACCAAACACGGTCTGGGTACGCGAACTGTGTAGCTCGCATTTTGTACAGGCGGCGACGTCTGCCTGCAGGGCATGCCACTGCACAGTTTGCGAATTCTTTGAATCTACAGGCACTGCAACGACAGCAGCGACCTTGGTGGCAACTTCCTGCATAGCAGGCGTAGCGTCAGGCACTGACTGGATCCACAGCTGTATCCCCATGGCATCCAGATAATAACGGCGCAGCGCTTCGGGTAACTGACAGCCGTGATTATCTGGATTGAGTGACATCGCTTAGACGTCGCCGCGTTGTGGATGCGCGCGATGTTCAGACTGCATCATCTTGTTGAGCCCGTTCAGATAGGCGTAGGCCGATGCCAGCACGATATCGGTATCCGCGCCCTGGCCGTTGACGATACGACCGGCTTTTTCCAGCCGCACGGTGACTTCGCCCTGCGCATCGGTGCCGCTGGTGATCGCGTTGACCGAATACAACTGCAGTTCGGTTTCACTATTGACCATGGATTCGATTGCGCGAAACGCGGCATCAACCGGGCCGCCACCATCTGACCTGGCACTGACTTCTTCGCCGTCGATTTCGAGCACGACTTTCGCGTTCGGGGTTTCACCGGTTTCAGAACACACCTTGAGGCTGATCAGCTTGTAGTGCTCGCTCGCCGCTGCCACCTTGGTTTCAGCCACCAGCGCCTGCAGGTCTTCGTCATAAATGACGTGTTTCTTGTCGGCCAGGTCCTTGAAACGCGAGAACGCGTCGTTGAGTTCCTGTTCGGATGCAAACTCGATATCGAGTTCTTTCATGCGGGTACGAAACGCATTGCGCCCTGAATGTTTACCCAGCACGATGCGGTTGGCGCTCCAGCCGACATCCTGTGCACGCATGATTTCATAGGTCTCGCGGTTTTTCAGCACACCGTCCTGGTGAATGCCGGATTCGTGGGCAAACGCATTGGCCCCCACGATCGCCTTGTTGGGCTGCACCGGGAACCCGGTAATCCCCGATACCAGTTTTGAACAACGCATGATCTGGGTGGTATCCAGCGTGGTATCACAGGGGAAAATATCCTGGCGCGTACGCACCGCCATCACGACTTCTTCCAGCGAAGCATTTCCAGCACGTTCACCCAGGCCATTGATGGTGCACTCAACCTGGCGCGCGCCATTGAGTACGGCTGACAAGGAATTACCCACCGCAAGGCCAAGGTCGTTATGGCAATGCACCGAGAAAATCGCCTTGTCCGAGTTGGGTACGCGTTCGATCAGGGTTTTGATCAATTCGCCGAACTGGTGCGGGATGTTATAGCCCACGGTATCGGGAATGTTAATCGTGGTCGCACCGACATCGATCACCGCTTCGATAATGCGGCACAAAAAATCGATCTCGGAACGACCCGCGTCTTCCGGCGAGAATTCAACATTGTCGGTAAAGCCACGCGCCTGTTTTACCGAGCGCACCGCCTGTGCCAGCACGTCATCGGCTTGCATGCGCAATTTCATTTGCATGTGTATCGGTGAGGTTGCGATAAAGGTATGGATACGTGCCGATTCAGCCGGCTTCAGCGCCTCACCTGCACGGTTGATGTCTTTCTCCAGCGCGCGCGCCAGGCCGCACACGGTGCTGTCTTTAATCACGCTGGCAACGGCTTTGACTGATTCAAAATCGCCCGGACTGGCAATCGGGAAGCCCGCTTCGATAACATCCACCCTGAGGCTTTCCAGCGCTTTTGCAATGCGTACTTTTTCATCGCGCGTCATAGACGCGCCGGGGCTTTGCTCACCATCTCGCAAGGTGGTGTCGAATATTACTAATTTGTCTTTAGGACTACTCATGACCTGCTCCGCAAATCAGAATTAATGGTGTATATCTGTAGGTTGCGTGCGCCCTCGCCAGGGATTTTTCGGCTGCCTTACGGCAGTAGAAAAAAAAGCGGGAGCAGCAGGAGAGAAAAGGCGAAGCCGAACGGGCTGGCAGAAGCTGCCATCCCGGTATCGAATTCATTGTGTTGATTAATGTCATTCATGTTCGTGCCTTTCACAGAACTATAGCGGCAAGTGCGTCATTTAACAAGACCCGACGTGGCAATCAGCCTGATTGCCGCAGACTATGGCGCCTGTTCACTGTTGACCCCGCGCTTGCGACGCAAGCGCAACAGCGCCAGCACCGGACCAGACAGCGCGTAGATCAGAAAACCGCCAAACAACACCTTGGGCGGGTCGATCGAAGCGAGAACGAATATCATCACGATGATCAACATCGCCATAAACGGCACCTTGTTGCGCGGGTCGATATCCTTGAAGCTGTAATACGAGATTTTACTCACCATCAGCAGACCGGTGAGAATGGTCACGGGCAAGGCGATGAAGGCCACATTCGCACCCGGAATATCATGATCAAATACCACCCATACCATGCCGACGATAACTGCGGCCGCCGCCGGGCTGGGCAGTCCCTGGAAATAACGCTTGTCGGTGCTGCTGGCGCGGGTGTTAAAGCGCGCCAGCCTGAGCGCGGCGCAGGCTGCATAAATAAACGCGCCCAGCCAGCCCAGCTTGCCCCATTGCCAGCCGAAACTGAGCATGGAAGACAACGACCACTCATACACAACGAGTGAAGGTGCAAGGCCAAACGAGACCATGTCGGAAAGACTGTCGTATTCCGCGCCGAAGGCCGACTGGGTATTGGTCATGCGCGCCACGCGCCCATCGAGGCCGTCGAGAATCATGGCGATAAACACGGCCACCGCCGCCTGTTCAAAGCGGTCATTCATCGCCGCGACAATGGCGTAATAACCCGCAAAC
>JBATHJ010000277.1:0-1536 GCA_049666625.1 Gammaproteobacteria bacterium
AGGTGGCCGAAATGGTCATCGAAAAAGCCAAGCGCCTGGCCGAGCATAAAAAAGATGTAGTGATCCTGCTCGATTCGATTACGCGTCTTGCGCGTGCTTACAATACCGTTATCCCGTCTTCCGGCAAAGTACTGACCGGTGGTGTGGATGCGCATGCATTGCACCGTCCTAAACGTTTCTTCGGCGCGGCACGTAACATCGAAGAAGGCGGCAGCATCACCATTATCGCTACCGCGCTGGTCGATACCGGTTCAAAAATGGATGAAGTGATTTACGAGGAATTCAAGGGCACGGGTAACATGGAAATTCACCTCGACCGCCGCATTACTGAAAAACGTATATTCCCGGCAATCAATATCAACCGTTCAGGTACGCGCCGTGAAGAATTGCTGACCAAGCCTGATGAATTGCAGAAGATGTGGATCCTGCGCAGGTTGTTGCAGCCGATGGATGAAGTCGGTGCGATTGAGTTTCTGATGGGCAAGTTGCAGGCGACCAAGACCAATAGTGAATTCTTTGATTCGATGAAAGGCTGACACAGGCATTTCATTTAACCTGTTCGTTTGCTTTGTCGTGCAATTTAATATAATTAAATCAGCCGGCAGGGCATTCGTGCTGTCTATTTGTAGTGCCTCATTCGCATCTGCCGATACGCTGCTGGTGGCCGTGGCAAGCAATTTCACTGTTACTTTGCAGGAGCTTGCAATTGCTTATGATGCACAAACTGGCCACACGCTTAAAATAAGCAGCGCCTCGACGGGCAAGCTCTATGCCCAGATTCAGCACGGCGCACCATTTGATGTGTTTATGTCAGCGGACGAAAAGCGCGCCGACTTGCTAGTGCATGAAGCTAAGGCTGATGCCGCTTATGCACGGGTCTACGCGCTGGGCAAGCTGGTTTTCATTTCCAATATTCAGCCGGTGGGCGATTGCATTAGTGTGTTGTCAGATGCCAGACTCAAATGGCTGGCCATCGCAAATCCCGATACTGCGCCTTACGGGCTTGCTGCACAGCAAGTAATGCAGAGCCTCAATCTCTGGGACATGCTACAGACCAGGCTGGTGATGGGCGAAAATATCGCACAGACCCTGCAATTTGTATCCAGCACCAGTGCCAACGCCGGGTTTGTGGCAAAATCCATGCTGACAGGTGATGCCCGTATAGAACGCGCCTGTGAGTGGGATGTGCCCGCCGATTTATACGCACCCGTCAGGCAAAAAATGCTGGTGCTCAAAAAATCTCAAGACAAGCCTGCGGTTACCGCGTTCTGGAAATTTATGCAGTCAGCTAAAGCCACCAGTATTATTCGCGAACACGGCTACGATGTTCCCGGGTAAAGTGCACCAGCAACCCGTTTACGCATAATGGAATCTTTCACCAGTTTTGGTCCGCTTTTTCTCACCGCTAAACTGGCGGCGTTAACCACGCTCATCCTGCTCCTGATTGGCACACCGATCGCCTGGTGGCTGGCCAAAACCCGCAACAAGTTTAAACCGCTAATCGAATCTATCGTGGCATTGCCGTTGGTGTTGCCG
>JBATHJ010000278.1:0-7375 GCA_049666625.1 Gammaproteobacteria bacterium
ATTTTGCCCGAGCTGGAAGTACTGATACCGGACTCCGAAATCCGACCGCCGGAAAAAACCACCGGCACGACGCCCTCAGGAAAACCCGCCGCCGCCAAACAATATGTTTTGCAGGCAGGCTCGTTCCGCAGTCGCAGCGATGCCGACAGGCTCAAGGCCCAGCTAGCCCTGCTGGGACTGGAAGCCAGTATTCAAAGCGTTAATGTCAACCGCGAAGACTGGCACCGGGTGCGCGTCGGCCCGTATAAAAATACCGGTGATCTCTACCGCAACCTGAACCTGCTGCACCGCAACGATATCGACGCCATGGCCATGGAACTGAAATAACGCAAAGGGTGCAGAGCGGCCTGGCACGGCACATTTTTGTATCTGCGAGCATGCCCTGGAAATATGTCTAGCTATCTCATGACGAAGGTCTATTTGAATTTCATCACAGCGTAAGGCAGCTTTCTGCAACCAGCCCAGTCCTTGATGTATACCCCTTTCGATATAGATAACCGTATGCTACTATCGCCACCTGTTTTGTGATGCGTATAAATATATTACTACATAACAACAAGTTACATCACAACAGGCAGGCCCTGGCAGCAGGCCTGCAATCAGCCTCATTGGCATAACCAAATTTTCTGGAGGTTTACATGGCTTTATTTGACGACGCCTGGATGAAAGGTTTTCAGGCACAGTGGAACGCCGAACCCGCACTGAAAGATGCACTGGCAAAAATTAATTTCGATTCTGTTATTGGCTATGGATTCCCGGGCGATGACAAACCCCTCGGCTTCATTGCAGTTGTAAAGGGCGAATGCGTTGACGCTGGCGCATACGATGGTCGCGAAATGAACTGGGATCTGCGCGCTGAGCAGAAAAACTGGGAGAAATGGCTGTCCAAAGAAATCGGCATGACGGGCCTGGGCCTGGCATTCTCTACCGGCAAACTCAAATTCAAGAAAGGCGACTTCAAGGCCATGATTGGTGATCCGCGCATGGCGGGCCCATTTATCAAGAGTTTCGGAGCAATGGGCCGCGTATAAATCGCTGTCCTGCTTGCCTGCAAACAGCCACCTCAGGGTGGCTTTTTGTTGCCCGGCTGATTTGTCGATTGTGTCCATCAGCCGGGTTTGCCCTGTTATTCACACCTTGACTGCCCGAACTCTCCCGCTGCAGGCGAAACTTTCCCACAACCTGCTAAAAAATTACGGTAAAGTTTGCGCTATTGTTAACATCTCGATGATTAGTAATTCAGGAAACTCCAGTTCATGCGCTTAATCTCCCTGGCACTGCTGTTACTCACGCTCAACGCGTGCTCGCTCAACCAGATGCTGGTGCGCGCCTCGACCCCGTTGATCGAAGGCGGTATTACTGCGCTCAACCGCGAAACCGATCTCGACCTGGCGGAAGATTCGATCCCGACCAATATCGAATTGCTCGAAGGCATGATCCAGCTAGATCCGAACAATGCAAAGCTGCATACCTATGCCGCGCAGGCATATTATGGCCTGGCATTTGGTTTTAACGAGGACCACCGCCCGGAACGCGCATCGGCTTTTTATATTCGCGGACTCAACCACGGCATCATCGCGCTCGAACTCAACGGCGCCCGCGATCTTAAAACCGTCGCCATGGCGGATTATGACCAGCAACTCAGCCAGATGGATGAAGCTGATGTGCCTGCCATGTTCTGGACCGCGAGCAACTGGGGCAAGTGGATTGACCTGCACCGCGACTCCACCGCCAGCCTTGCGCAGTTGCCGCGCCCCACGGCATTAATGCAGCGCGTGATCGAACTGCAGGAAGATTTTTATTTTGGCGGCGCGCACATGTATTTTGGCGTGTACTACGGCAGTCGCGCACCGGTGCTTGGCGGCAACTATAAAAAATCACGCCAGCATTTTGACAAGGCACGCGCAATCACAGACAACAAACTACTGATGCCAGATTTATTGCAGGCCCAGTATCTCGCGCGCCAGCAACTCGATTATGAAGATTTCGAAAAACGCCTCACCGGCGTGGTGAATGCACCGGACGATCTGTACCCCGAAGCCGCGCTGATTAATCAAATCGCCAAACGCAAGGCCATGCTATTGCTGCAAACCCGCAAGGCAAGCGAATGGTTCTAAGAGCAATCACGCTGCTCGCATTGTTGGTCGCACTGCAAAGTGCAGCAGCGGAAACCTACACATTAAAAATGGCCACGCTAATGCCGACAGGCACAGCATGGTCAAAAATAATCGACAACTGGATAACCGACGTCGAAACCCAAAGCGGCGGCCGGATCGCGTTTAAAATGTATTCCGGCGGCGTCATGGGTGACGAGCCCGACGTGTTACGCAAGATCCGTAAGGGCCAGTTACACGGCGGCCTGTTTACCGGCTATGGCATCGGCCGGATTTTTTCATCAGCACGCGTGCTCGAAGTACCGTTTCTGTTCATGAATACCGATGAATCCGATTATGTTCGCGACGCCTTAATGCCCGATATTAAAACCGGCTTTCGCGATAATGATTTCGAATTACTCGGCTGGCCTGAAGTCGGTTTTATCCATATATTTTCCAAGCACAAAATAGAATCCATCGACGACATTCGTAAAAGCCGTATCTGGTTATGGCAGGGTGACCCGCTGGGCGAAGCGTTTTTTAAAGCCTCCGATATTGCACCGGTGCCATTGTCGATCATTGATGTTTACACCCAGCTGGCGGCGTCGCATAGCAGCATTGATACGGTGTACACCTCCACCTTCGGCGCAATTGCCCTGCAGTGGCACAGCAAACTGAGTTACGCGACCAAAATTCCGTTTACCAATGCTATTGGCGGCCTGGTCGTCAGCAGCGAGTTTTATAACAGGCTGCCCGCTGACCTGCAGCAGTTGCTCTCGGAAAGCGGCGAACGCATGAGCACACAAATTCGCGAAGATGCACGTAAGCAAAACCTGATCAGCATCGCGCTGCTCGAGCAAAGCGGTATCCAGTTCCTGTGGGACTGGAATGATGCCGACATGAAAGAGCTGCTTGCAATCCGTGATCGTGCTGCACAGCACCTGGAAGAGACCGGTTATATTTCCGCAAACTTTTTTAACCGCGCGCGCTCACTGGTCAGCGATTACCGCAGTACTGCTAAAGCCAAAGCCGAGTAAGCCGGGGTGATTCGCTGGCTACATACAGTCGAACGCGGGCTGATACAGTTCGAAAGCATTGCAGCCGCTGCCAGCCTGCTGTTGTTACTCACGCTGATGCTGGTGCAAATTTTTACCCGCAACCTGTTTGATTTTGGTTTTCCCGAAATCGAAGTTATCACCCGCAACCTGCTCGTCATGTGCGGCGCATTCGGCGCCGTACTCGCCACCCCCAGGATGCGCCATATCAAAATCGATGCGCTCACGCCGTTTCTCAGTTCGCAAAAACTGTACTTGCTGAGTTTTCCGCTGGCTTTGTTCTCGGCACTGGCCTGCGCGGCGATGGCGTATTACGCCGCAATTTTCAGCCTGGATGAATGGGAGTATGCGCCTTCGAATGAACGCTGGGCATTGCCGTTTACCTTAATGTATCCGCTGGGTTTTTCGCTGCTCAGCTTTCATTTTGTGATGTTGTGTTTCAGGCCACGGACCAAATGATCACGCTGGCTGTCATCGCACTGATTGTTATCGCCCTGCTCGGCGCCCCGCTGTTTGTCGTGCTCGCCAGCGGCGGCCTGCTGGCGAGTTTCGCCACCGAGATCAGCCCCGACATATTAATTATCGAAATGAACCGCCTCGCGTCGTCACCCAACATGCTGGCGATTCCGCTGTTCACCTTTGCAGGCGTGATGATGGCAGGCGGTGGCGCACCGCGACGGCTGGTGAGTTTTTATAATGCTGCATTTGGCTGGCTGCCCGGTGGACTTGCCATCGTCACGCTCGGCGCCTGTGCATTTTTCACCTCGTTTTCCGGTGCCTCGGGCGTGACTATTCTCGCCCTTGGCGGACTGCTATACCCGATTTTGAAAAACGAAGGCTATGGCGAAAACTTCTCGCTGGGGCTGCTCACCACCTCGGGCTCCCTTGGCCTGCTGTTCCCGCCCAGCCTGGCCATCCTGGTGTATGGCATTGTTGCCGGTGTCGGCATCGACCAGCTGTTTCTCGCCGGCGTGGTACCCGGTATTGCGTTGATGCTGATACTGGCGATCTATAGCATGTTGCGCGGTGTGAAATTTAATGTCACACACCACACATTTGAACTTGCAAAATTAATCAGCGCCGTGCGCGGCAGTGCGTGGGATTTGTTTTTACCGGTCGGCGTGGTGTGGGGCATTTTTGGCGGGTTTGTTTCCATCATGGAAGCCGCTGCCGCCACCGCTGCCTACGTGATGTTTGTCGAAGTCGTGGTCTACCGCGAGATCAGCCTGCAAAAGCAGTTATACAAACTCACGGTTGAGACCTGCATTCTGTTCGGCAGCCTGCTGGCTATCCTGCTGGTTGCACTCGGCCTGACCAACTTGCTGATTGATGCACAATTGCCGATGAAGTTACTCGCCCTGATCGAACAGCACATCACCAGCCCGCTGCAATTTTTAATCCTGCTCAACCTGTTTTTGCTGGTGGTTGGCGCAATGATGGATATTTTTTCCGCGATTGTCGTCGTGGTGCCGCTGATTCTGCCACTGGCAACACGTTACGGTGTTGACCCGGTGCACCTGGGGATTATTTTTCTCGCCAATCTCGAAATCGGTTATTCCACGCCACCGGTGGGTATTAACCTGTTCATCGCCAGCCAGCGCTTTGGCAAATCAATCGTCACCCTGTTCAGGTCCACCCTGCCTTTCCTGTCATTAATGATGCTGTGGTTAATCCTGGTGACCTACGTGCCTGAATTGTCATTGTGGTGGCAAGACGAATAAAACGCTGATTCCTTTAGCGCAATCACATTACATTATTCTTTAATAATGTAAATCTTATATACCCATTACTATGATGCATTTAGCTGCGTCACGCGTTAATCTTGTCGAATGCATCACACAGGAGACTCTTGATGACGACCAAGCCATGGCTTAGCAGTTACCCCGCAGGCGTACCGGAATTTATCTCGCTGGATGAATTTTCATCCGTATCAGATATTTTTGATAAAAGCGTGAAAAAATACGCCTGCCGCCCGGCCTACTCCAACTTTGGCACCACCATCTCCTACCAGCAGCTCGAAGAATACACCACGCAACTCGCCGGTTATCTGAAAAACGAACTCAAGCTCGAAAAAGGCGACCGCGTAGCGGTGATGATGCCCAATCTGCTGCAGAACCCGATAGCAATATTTGCCATCCTGCGCGCCGGCCTGGTGGTGGTGAACACCAACCCGCTGTATACCTCGCGCGAACTCAAGCACCAGCTGAATGATTCCGGTGCCAAGGCCATTATTATTATTGACAACTTCTGCAGCGTGCTGCAAAAAGTTATTGCAGAAACCGCGATCAAGCATGTCATCACTACTAAAATGGGCGACCTGCTCAAGTTCCCCAAGGGCGCCATCATTAACTTCGTAGTCAAGCACATCAAGAAAATGGTGCCGGCCTATAAGCTGCCGGGCTCAGTCAATTTCAACAAGGCGCTCAAACTCGGCGCCCAGCACCATTTTGAAACCGTGCCGACAAATCATGATGATATTGCTTTCCTGCAATATACCGGCGGCACCACCGGCGTGTCCAAGGGCGCAGTGCTGACCAACAAGAACATGGTCGCCAACATGCAACAGGCCTCCGCGTGGATTAAAAACGTTGTCGGTGAAGAAGCAGAAATTATTATCACCGCGTTACCGCTGTACCATATCTTCTCGCTCACTGCGAACTGCCTCACCTTCATGAAAGTCGGCTGGATGAACCACCTGATTACTAACCCGCGCGACATGAAAAACTTTGTCAAAGAAATTAAAAGCCTTCGCTTCAGTGCCATCACCGGGGTCAACACCCTGTTCAATGGATTACTGAACACGCCCGATTTTAAAAATGTGGATTTCTCCGAACTCAAGCTCGCGCTCGGTGGCGGCATGGCAGTACAACGCGCAGTCGCGCAACTCTGGAAACAGGAAACCGGCACGACATTGGTCGAGGCCTACGGCCTTACCGAAACCTCGCCAGCTGCGTGCATGAACCCGCTTGATCTAAAAGAATTCAACGGCAAGATCGGCCTGCCGATTTCATCCACCGAAGTGACCATCCAGGATGATGACTGGAACTCGCTCGCGATCGGCGAAACCGGTGAAATCTGCATCCGCGGCCCGCAGGTGATGCAAAGCTACTGGCAACGCCCCAAGGAAACCTCGGACGTGCTCAGCAATGAAGGCTGGCTGCACACCGGCGACATTGGTTTCATGGACGAACAGGGTTATGTACAAATTGTTGATCGCAAAAAAGACATGATCCTGGTATCGGGCTTTAACGTGTACCCCAACGAAGTCGAAAGTTTCATGGTGGAACACCCCGGTGTGCTGGAGGTGGGCGTGATTGGCGCACCGGACGACAAGAGCGGCGAAGTGGTGATGGCCGTGGTTGTCAGGAAAGACCCCAAACTCACAGAAGAAGACCTGAAAGCCTACTGCCACGAAGGACTCACCAACTACAAGGTCCCCAGACATATTATATTCGCGGATGAATTACCCAAGACCAACGTGGGCAAGATACTGCGGCGTGAATTGCGCGATAAATATATTAATACCTGAGTTTTAGCCACAGCCTTCACGGAAAAGATGAGACTGGTCTATCCACCATAAATGCGAGATACCACATCTCGTTCTGGAAGAACAAGGAGAAGGAAGTGATCCATAATGGCCATGCGCTCCTATAGCTTTTCTATTTAGGCCCCCTAACGGGAAACCAAGTCATTGATTACATTAAATCGCCGTTTTATATATACCCTAAAAGTCACTTTTGAAAATGACTTTTAGGGGGTCTAATTGTAGTTATACGTAATAAATAAACCATGCCATACGAAATACGAAAAATAGAAGAAGCATTGGTCAATGCATTTAAGAGTCTTGATTTAGATTCTCAAGAGACAGATGATGCTATGTTTCACATGACAGATTGGCTGTCGGATTTAGATGAGTGGAATAAATTCTGTGAAAAACCAGATTCACTTACCCCAGAAGAGCTTAGTGAATTAGTAATGGGGTTTTTAGTTCATGTTCCTGCCCATGTTGCAGCAGCTAGTAAAATAGTAACTGGCTTACCTGTAACTGACGTTTTCGGAATTGGAGCAACCAGTGAAGAGAAGGCGTAATGAAAACGTATAACAAGCCAATCGAGTTCGCCAGCAAAAAACGCTGGCCGGACGCGCAAAACCCGCGCGCCGCTCATTTCAAACGTTAGGCACGCATGAGAGAAAGAATGGGATACCAAATTACAGAAGCAAAAGTGG
>JBATHJ010000279.1:0-6182 GCA_049666625.1 Gammaproteobacteria bacterium
GCTCTGACATGTAGCCATACACCGACTTGGCCTTGTTGAACTGGCGTTTGCGTTCGTAATCCAGCGCAAGGTTATAGAGCAGCTCGAGCGCGCTCTTGTCGACCGGTAATTTACGGAATTTTTCGAATGCCATATCGAGCTGGCCCTGGCCCTGCAATGACAGGCCGAGCATGCGGTTGCTCTCTGCAGATTCGATATCAAGCCGCGCCTTGCCGCGTTCAGTCAGCAGGAAACGCTTGGTGGTGAGCAGCAGGTGGCCGATCACCAGCAACATGGCGGGCATCATTAACTCTATCCACATGCCCTGGGTTGTCATCATGATGTAGTGCGTCATGAACAGGGTGATGAACAGCAGTGCAGTCAGGGTAAAACCTATTGCGGCGCTAATGCGCGGTAACAACAGCATGAGATAGAGCGCGATAAGAATGACCGCGCCGATGGTGGCATAAGTAGCCCATTCAGGCTGGATGAAAAAATCTTCATTGAGAATGCTCGACACCGAATGCGCCAGCGTCAGCACGGGTGACATCGCCGGGTTAATTGGCGTCACCATGGTGTCGCCGACGCCATACGCGGTGGCACCGATGAGGACGATTTTGCCCTTGTATTTGCTGGCGGGAATTTTTCCGGTGAGCACGTCGAAGAATGAATCGACCGGGAACGCATCGTAGAATTCATCGTTATAGAAAAATGTGTGCATCAGTGAATTACGGTCGGTCTTGATGTTAAGTTTGCCGACCTGCACATCTGTGCCGAGGTGCACCCTGATATCATCCAGCGTCAGGTTGAGGCTGCGCGCAGCCAGCAACAGTGCCACCGAAGGATAAAAATCGTCAAAATAATTCACCACCAGGGGCTCGGCGCGAATCCCGCCGTCAACATCGGGCAGGGCGGCCAGCGAGCCGATACCCACAGCCTGTTCGCCGAGCATGGGGACTGGCGGTATCGCCTGAACCATCGACACCGGGTACGCATCTGCGTCGATGCCGCCGGCAACTACGTTGGCTTCAGGTAAACGGTTCATGAGTACAAAATCGGGCAGATCTTCGTCGGGACGCCCGAGCGCTTCGCCGGGAATAAACGGCATCGCCAGCACCACGTTTTTACCCGCCTGCATGCTTTCTGCCAGGTTGAGGTCGGTGTCGAGCGCGATTTCTGCAGAGGCAAGAAATTCTTCGAAGGCAATCACTTCGCCGCTGAGCTGTTCTTTTAACGCTGAACTATCCAGAAAATCGCTGACCTGCTGCAGTGCAGCGCGGCCATTGGCATCGCGAGAACTTTTCAGCAGTTCGCCAGCACTGGTGATGTTTTTGTCGAGTTCAGTAATCAGTGCAGGCACAGCTGCAAAGCTGCTTTCCGCAAACGCAGTTCGAAGTTCACGGATAAATTGCAGGCCGGGATCAATCTGCGGTTCGAGGAAGAAGACGGTCTGGCCAATCGCCTTGGCGCCGCCCTGGGTCAGGATATCGTGCATTTTGGCGTGCACATCGCGCGCCCATGGCCAGCGACCGATATTGGCAATGCTCTGGTCGTCGATTGCGACCACGGCGATCTTATCGCTCGGCACCCGGCTTGATGAGCGCACACCCAGGTCATACGCGCTGCGTTCAACGCCCTGTATCAGGTCAGAATTGGCAAACAGGACGAAAATCAGGGTGATCAACAGGCCGACAAACCAGTCGCTTTTCCAGAACCCGTTTTTCATAACATCTCCCAGTGATAAGTGTTGTTTTTTTGTTATTCTTCAGCAGCTTCCGTGTGCCTGCGTGCTGGCCATTGCAGAGCTGGATGCGTGCAGCCGAGCGCTATTTATTTTTATACTGGCAGGCTATGTTGTTGATTGCGCCTGATTTTTCACCGAGCATACCGCATTATGCAAAGCTTGTCCTGCATGCGTTTGTGGTTTTTTTATACGGGTTTATTGTATTTGCAAAAAAGCCGCGTCTTTCCCCAGCATTTGCGCCATCGTCGCCCCCAGGCGGCCGGCGAGGCGTTCCAGTAAATCATCCTGCAGAGTGTAGTCGATCACGTCTTCCTGGCCGATAACTTCACGTGCCACGTAGCTGGCACCCGCGAGTTCGTCGACCAGGCCAATGGCTTTTGCCTGTTCGCCGGTCCAGATCAGGCCACTAAATAAACCTTCGGTGTCGGTCTTGAGCTTGTCGCCACGCCCGGTTTTTACCGCGGTGATGAACTGTTGATGAATGTCGTCGAGCAATGTCTGTAAATGCAGCTTCGCGGTTTCGTTGATCGGGGCAAACGGATCGAACAATGCCTTGTTTTCACCTGCAGTTAAAGTGCGACGTTCGATGCCGAGTTTTTTCATCGCATCAACAAAGCCGAAATTGTCCATGCGGACACCAATCGAGCCGACAATACTGGCCTTGTCGGCATAAATTTTATCTGCTGCCGAGGCGACGTAATAACCGCCCGAGGCACACATGTCACTGATGACGGCGTAGAGCGGGATCTCGGGATATTTTTCACGCAGGCGTTTTATTTCGTCGTAGATGTAGCCTGATTGCACCGGTGATCCGCCGGGGCTGTTGATGCGCAGAATCACACCGGCGGTATTTTTATCTTTGAACGCATCGCGCAATGCAGTGACAATATTGTCAGCACTGGCTTTTTCTTCATCGGCAATGACACCGTCCATATCAACCAGTGCAGTGTGTTTGCTGATCGATGACTTGCTGATTTCGGGATCGGTATACAGTACCAGCAGGGTGGTTATATAAACGAAAGTCAGTAGTTTGAAAAAGATGCCCCAGCGGCGCGCGCGTTTTTGTTCGCGCAGACTCGATTCGGCCAGTTTACTAATCACGCTTCTTTCCCATTCGGTATCTTGTTCGTTCATTTGTATTCCTGTTGTGCTTTGAATAATTAAAGGAGCTTGTTGCTGAGTAATGTTACCGCGCGGGTGTTATAGCACCTGGTGATTATGGGATAAAAAGCCCGATAATTCTGTGATCTGGTCGAAACATGCCAACGGCGTATGCCTGAGCAGTACCTCTGCCTTGTGTACCCCATGGGTCACAGCAATGGCATCAACACCTGCATTTTTCGCCATCAATAAATCATGTTCGCTGTCACCAATCATTAATGCATGTTCCGCGCGCGTGCCGGTATCGCCCAGTATTCCAAGTAGCATCTGGGGATGGGGCTTGGAAGGGTTTTCACCTGCGCAACGCGTGGTGCTAAAATAATGCGCCAGCTTGTGCGTCTGTAACGAGTGATCCAGCCCGATCCGGCTTTTGCCGGTGGCGATCGCAAGCATGTATCCGCGCGTACGTAAATCATCCAGCATATCAACCACGCCCTCAAACAGCGGCGCTTCGATCGGGTTCTGGTGCATAAAATGCTGTTTATAAGCCTCGCTTACCGCGGCGACAGCATCGGTATTCATGCCGGGGTGCAATTGTTCGACGGCTTCGCGCAGGCCCAGTCCGATCACATTACGTGCGGCGGCTTCGCTGACCTGCACACCGCAGGCGCTCTCACTGGCGTATTGCAGGCTCGAAACAATACGTGCAATGGAATCGATCAGGGTGCCGTCCCAGTCGAACACCAGTAACTTTCGGGGCTGATTATTCATTCTGCTAACGTGTTGAGTACCGTGGTTAATTCGTCCGGCAGGGGTGCTTCGACCCGAATAGTTTTATCAAGTTTAATCGACAGCTGACTGGCGTGCAGGAACAGGCGTTTCAGGCCAAGGGCTTTCAGCTGCCGATTGAAGCTATTGTCGCCATACTTGGTATCACCCGCCAGCGGGTGGCCGCTGTGGCTGGCGTGCACCCGGATCTGGTGGGTACGGCCGGTTTCGATCTGCACCGCCACCAGGGTCAGGTCGCCCAGGGTTTCGTGATGATATATTTTTCGGGCTTCGAAATGGCTGCGTGCGTGCGCGCCATTGGGGCTGGCTTCGACCATGTGTTCACCGCTGCGCTGGATTTTTTCCAGGCTGAGGTCGATCGTGTGGCTGCCCGGCCAGTGACCGGCGGCCAGCGCAAGATAGTGTTTCTCGATACCGTGGGCATTGCGCAGGCTGGCGTGCAGGCGGGTGAGGCTGTCGCGGTTTTTGGCCAGCAGCAGGCAGCCGCTGGTGTCGCGGTCGAGGCGGTGGACCAGCTCGATGAACTGGTCCGGGTGAAGCTGTTTGAGGGCCTCGATCACGCCGTACTCGATGCCGCTGCCGGCATGTACCGGCAGGCCGGCGGGTTTATTGATCACCAGGATGTCATTGTTTTCGAACAGCGTGGCCTCGGCCAGGCGCTGCATGACCGCGGCCGGGGCCTTGCCGGGCGTCCTTTCTTCCAGCCGTACCGGTGGGATGCGCACCTCGTCGCCCGATTGCAGCTTGTAATGCGGCTTGATCCGGCCCTTGTTGACGCGCACCTGGCCGCTGCGCAGGAGCCGGTAGATATGGCTGCGCGGTACACCTTTTAACTGGCTCATCAGGTAGTTATCGATGCGCTGGCCGTGGTGGTCCTGGTCGATCGAGGTCATTCTGACCCGGGTTATGGAATCGGCTTTATTGGCACACATGTTGAGATTAATGGCTGGAGGGCTATACTGTTGTTGACCGCAAGCCCGCATTTTGACAGACTTGTGACCGGTTGCGCCAGCACGCGCTGTATCGCAGCCCAAAAGCGTCGATCCCGTCAAAAAGGATGGGAAAGCATCAGGAGGATGCGTTCACAGTTAATCATAACTGCTGACCGCGACAGCGGAAACGCCACTTGGCAAAACTGAATTCACACATTCGCACAACCGCGGGTGTTGATAACAGACACATAAAAACAATGTATTACACGGTCCTGATTACTGAATATTCTTTCTCGATGCCAGTCGCCGCCATGCTTGCCATGGTGGTCACGATGATTTCGGCTCGGGAAATTGTGCGCCTCACAGAAAAGGCTGCAAATCAGGGCTTATGGCCGTGGTACACAACGAGCTCAAACAATAATGAAAAGAATTTTAATCAATGCTGCCCAAAAGGAAGAGATCCGGGTGGCGATGGTCGATGGCCAGCAACTCTACGACCTGGATGTCGAAGTCCCTTCCCGCGAACAGAAAAAATCGAATGTCTACAAGGGTAAGATCACCCGGGTAGAACCCAGCCTGGAAGCCGCATTTGTTGACTATGGCGCCGAGCGCCATGGCTTTCTGCCGTTCAAGGAAATTTCTCGCAGCTATTTCACCGAAGAGGCCCTGCAGGCACAGGGCCGTACTGATATTCGCACTGCCATCAAGGAAGGCCAGGAAGTGGTCATCCAGGTGGAAAAAGAAGAACGCGGCAACAAGGGCGCTGCACTCACCACGTTTATCAGCCTGGCCGGTCGTTTCCTGGTACTGATGCCGAACAACCCGCGTGCGGGTGGTGTTTCGCGTCGTATCGAAGGTGAAGATCGCGACCTGATTCGCGATGCCCTGAGCCAGCTCGAAGTGCCCAGTGGCATGGGGCTGATCGTGCGCACCGCCGGCGTTGGTCGCAATGTTGAAGAACTGCAGTGGGACCTGGATTACCTGATGCAGCTGTGGGATGCCTTCGTCAAGGCCACCGAGTCACGCCCGGCGCCGTTCCTGGTGTACCAGGAAAGCGACGTCATCATTCGCGCATTGCGCGATTATTTCCGCGATGACATCAACGAAGTGCTGGTGGATTCGCCCGAAGTATTCGAAACCGCGAAACAGTTTATCGAGCAGGTGATGCCCAACCGGGTGCGCAAGCTCAAGCTCTACCAGGACACGGTGCCACTGTTCAACCGTTTCCAGATTGAAAACCAGATCGAATCCGCCTACCGGCGTGAAGTAGTGCTGCCCTCCGGCGGTGCCATCGTGATCGATCATACCGAGGCGCTGGTCTCCATCGACATCAACTCGGCGCGCGCCACCAAGGGCGGTGACATCGAAGAAACCGCGACCAATACCAATCTCGAAGCTGCCGATGAAATCGCACGCCAGTTACGCCTGCGTGATATCGGTGGACTGGTGGTGATTGATTTCATCGACATGATGGCATCACGCAACCAGCGCGCGGTTGAAAACCGCCTGCGCGATGCAGTCAAGCTTGATCGTGCACGTGTCCAGCTCGGCCGTATTTCACGTTTCGGCCTGATGGAAATGTCGCGCCAGCGGCTCAAGCCTTCGCTGGGCGAATCAACCCAGGTGGTATGCCCGCG
>JBATHJ010000280.1:0-10097 GCA_049666625.1 Gammaproteobacteria bacterium
GTGCTCAATGCACAGCAGCAACTCTATAGTGCCAAACGTGATCTACAACAGTCACGCTATAACACCCTGCTCAGCCAGTTGAAGCTGGAAGCCGCAGCGGGCAGGCTCACGCTAAAGTCGGTCGAGAACATCAATAGCTGGCTTGTTGAATAGTGCGGGCCCGGTAACAACACAAAGCCCGCCGCTTTTTATACCTGATATTCGTCCTCACTAGCGTGGCATTGCCTGATCACCCCTGCCCAGGCTGACACGCTAGACAGGTCTGGTGCCCGCCAAAACCTGGTATTTAATCATCCATGTGACGGTTTTTTGGCGCAGAGCTGAGCAATTCTTAACACTGTCAGTTACACGCATCCGGCGTGCGAAGCCCGATACGCGGCTTAAAACGCTGATTCAGCGGGCTAAACCTTTCATTTCTATGGCCGACATCTGACATACCATGAGTGAAACCCGCACAACCAGCCTCGGCGTTGGAAATGAAAAAACAGGTATGGGCATGATTGCTGCCACGCTGGCGGTGATTTTGTTCGCGATTGGCGTTTTCCTGTACCAGCAACGTATCGAAGATGTCCAGCAGATCCAGCGCCAGGGCACAGGGCTGGTCAGGCTGCTGAGCAGCATGACGACTGTGCAGCTGGCGGGTGAAACAAAATCGCCCGAAATTCTCAGGCTGCTAAAAGAGACGCCGATTAGCCAGCATTTTGCCTATGTCGCCGTGGTGGATCTCAACGGCAAAACGCTGGGCGAAGTGGTCGGCCGTGGTGGCCATGTCGCGCCCATGATCATCCCCCTGCAGCCGAGCCAGTGGCTGGGTGAGCGTGAGTACCAGGCAGAGAGTGGCCGGGTGAAGGAATACTATGCGCCGGTAATAGAGTCGGGTGAACTCAAGGCGTTTGTGCGACTTGGCTATAATGAACCCGGGTATTCACTCAACGCTTCACAGGCGCGACTGCTCGCAATCCTGTCTATGGCGATATTTATGCTGGCGCCAATATTTTATTTTCTGATCAGGAATGAAATTAAACCGCTCGCCAGTATCAGTCAACAATTGCAGCAATTACTTAAAAAAGCTGAACCCGAGGAGCCTGAATTTACTTCGGGCAGCAGTCCTAAAGAGTTAATGGATCAGTTTAGTGCCGTGATAGCTACGGCTTACAGACATATCAGCACGCTGGAAACAAAGCAGACGAATTCGGTGGTCTCCAGTAAATTGCTGGAATACCAGAAAGCACGGCTGGAATCTGCATTGAATGCGCTTCCGTACGCGATCCTGGTGGCAGATGAAACCGGGCAGGTCACGTATACAAGCAACAGGGTGCACGATCTGCTGGGTTCCCGGCACGGCGAGATCCTGGGTAACCATCTATCTGATGTTTGTGATAACAGGCAGATAACGGACTACCTGGTGCAATGTCAGTCGAGCAATGGTGTCAGGGCATATCAGCATGATGAGGCAGATATTTACCTTGATGAAATAAAGAAACGCGTATTAATCAATGCCTACCCGTTGTTTTCTCATAAAAGTGAAAAGCAGCTAATTGGTACGGTAATCGTTTTTCGTGATGTCACCAATGAAGGTGTAGAGCAAAAAATGAACGGTGATTTTGTGGCGCATGTTGCACATGAAATGAAATCACCTTTGAATGTGTTGTTCATGTATAGCGAAACCCTGATCGACAATGCAGATGCATCCAGGGAATTAACGATTGAAGCGGCCAACATAATTCACGACGAAACAGAACGTCTTTCACAGATGATTGATAATTTGCTTAATCTGACCATGATAGAGCTGGGGACAGTGAGCATGCGCAGGCAGCGTATTAAAGTTGCTGAATTGCTCGAAGATATCTACCAGACCATGTCAAGAAGCAATCATGCAAGCTCGATCAAGTTTGAATTAAACATACCGCATGGCATTGGTGCATTACCGCTGGATAAAAACCTGGTGCGGATATGCATAAACAACCTTATCAGCAATGCCATCAAATATAACAGTCCTGGCGGAAAAATTGTTCTCTCAGCTGAAGAAAACGACACTGAAATCATGATAAGTGTGCGCGATACCGGGATTGGAATATCCGAAGAAGACCAGAGCCGCATATTCAGTAAATTTTATAGATCAGAGAATGATGAGGTTCGTAAACGAACCGGGCACGGACTTGGCTTATCGCTGGTAAATGAAATAGTCAAGTTGCATCACGGAAAAATACAGGTAATCAGTCAGCCCGGCAAAGGCGCTGAATTTATACTTCGATTCAATAAAGAAAGCAGTATGTTGAAGGATGCGATATGAGTGCGTACAAAATATTGATCGCTGATGATGAGCCCTATGTCGCGCGTGTATTGAGACTGGTGCTGCAGAAAGAAGGCTATGAAGTTACCTGTGTGACTAATGGCAAGGAGGCGCTTGATGTATATCACAAATGGTCTCCTGACATGCTGGTGACAGATATCAAAATGCCCTATATGAGTGGTCGCGAACTTATCGAGACAATAAGAAGTTCAGATATTGGAACAACCATGCCGGTTATCGTGATGACATCTACCCTCGAAAGTGAAAACAGGGACTGGCTTGGTGATGCAGATAATATGTCATTCATTGGCAAGCCGGTTAGTCCGCGGGATCTCGTCAGATTGATAAACGAGCATTGTCCCCAGTTGAAAGCTTCATAAAGCAGGGAAACGACATGATATTTCCACGCATATACGAAGAACTTGAAATGGATCGTTATGCAAGGCTGGCGGCTGATATGCTGCCCGGGCATAGTGTTGAAATTGAAATATGCGATATTAACGGACAGGCAATCTGGTCTTCCGCAGCGAATATTGATAAGCATGTATCAACTCATAATCATATGCATGGACGAGATACAGACGACAAGATGTCGAACCTGGGCAGCCAGGAAGCCATACAAAGTCATCATAAAACTATTCACTGTTTGCTGGGCGATGTCGCCGGGCATTCAGCAGGTGAAATTGTATTTCATGTATCGGGCGATTTAACAGGTGCTGATATTACGTCAGAACACATGAGTGCAATGTTTAATAACGTTGCAGCTGTTATAAACCGGGAACTCTCCTACCTGCACGAAGCCAACACAATGGCGCATGAGCTGGGTGAGCGGTATGACGAACTTGCCATGTTACGCTCAGCAGAACAACCCATAGCCGACTGTCCCGAATCCAGGCATATGCTTAGCCGCTACATCAGAAGTTGTGCTGATCACCTGAAAGTAGACTATGCAGTTATCTGGGTGCCAGCAAGGGGCGCAATCTATCCCGCCGGGCTTGCATACAAGCAGGAAAATACGCAATACCTGCTTATATTAGAGGCGTACTGCGTAGCTGGATTCGACATGTTCAAATCGGGTCATAAAGGTTTTGGCATAAACAAGGATGACGAAGAGTTGAGAAGTTTAATGGAATTACCCGCAGACAAGAAAATTGCCATCGTGCCTGTTAATGACTTTTCGGGTACTCCCTGTGGTGTCATATGCTGTTTGAATGAATCCCTTAACAGGGACTTTACAAGTAGTGATATTTGTACGCTGGAAGCGCTGTCTCACGAAACCTTTAAACATTTACAGGACACTCAGGATGAGCTAACGGGCCTGCTCAACAGGAAAGGTTTCGAAGAGTCTATCTGGCGCGAAGTAAATCGAGCCACTTCGAGCTTGTTTCTTGTATTGATTAACCTGGACCAGTTCAGCGTGATAAATGCAGCTTATGGGGTCTCCACTGGAGATCATGTGCTCCAGATGGCGGCAGAAAAAATAGGACATTCTGACAATTGTATCAAGCTTGCCGCGCGACTTGAGGCGGATCTTTTCGCACTGTTAATAGACTCAAATAGCGCCAGTATCAAGCAGCATGTTAGCCAGATCTGTAATGATATCAATGACAGCAGTATCTTTTCGAAAGGTAAAAAAATATCAATCAGGGCAAGGGCAGGTATTACTGCATTTAATACCAGTGAGGCAACACTGGCGGACAACATCTATGCAGCGGAACTGGCCATCGCAAGCGCAAATGAAGAAGCTCATTGTAGAGTTGTTGTCTATGAACCTGGGAATGATTCATTCCTGAAACGCAAAAACGAACTCGCCCAGGTCGAGAATATTCGCCAGGCATTGCAACAAGACAGGTTTGAATTATATTGTCAGCGTATTGCGCCACTGTCAGAAGATGAAGCACATTATGAAATTCTTGTCAGAATGATAGATGATGATGGGCAATTGGTGCCACCCGATAATTTTATACCCATTGCTGAAAGATACAACTTGATGGCAGATGTTGATCGCTGGATTACCAGGCGAGCATTTCAGATATTAAGCAGTGATGAGTATAGAGCAGTAAGTACTCAATTTAAATGGGGAATAAACCTGTCTGGCATGACAATAGGTGATGAGAGCTTCCACTGTTATGTGTCTGAATGTTTGCGGGAGTATGACCTGCTGCCTACCAATATATATTTTGAAATAACCGAAACCGCTGCGATTAGAAATTATCAGAATTGCAAAACATTCATGAACGAAATACGCGCTATGGGCGTTCAGTTTGCACTGGATGATTTTGGCAGTGGTTTGAGCTCATTCAGTTATTTGAAAAAGCTTTCAGTTGACTATCTGAAAATTGACGGAAGCCTGATCAGGGATATTGTCAGCAGTCGCCTCGACCAAACAATGGTTACTTCCATATCAAAAATAGCAAAAGTTCTTGGTGTCAAAACTATTGCCGAATATGTCGAAAATGACGCAATCATGCATATGCTCGAGGGTATGGGTATTGACTATGTTCAGGGATATGGCGTTATGCGGCCGCAACCACTCATAGCTGAGCTTGCACAATTGGGTGAGAAATCATTAATCAGGCTGAAATCAGGCACATGATGGCCGGTCAAATCGATCATTGGGAATACTAATGAGCAGCGAAGCACATCAGGCAGACGGTACGGTTGAGCTTTCAACCAACATAGTGCTAACGCGTATTGGCGTGATGGCTTACCTGACGCTGCAGTTCAAGTCTCTTGATGAAAATGCCTGTCGACAACTTGATGAAGCAATAGACAGATGTATAGATTTACGTGAAAAGCGCATTGTCATCGACCTGGCGAGTGTCAAGACGCTCAATAGTATCAGCCTTACATCAATACTCGATGCAGCTGAAAAAGTAATCCGCGAAGGCGGCTGGCTAAAACTGGCAAACGCCAATTCGCTTATACGCGACATACTCGATATAGCCGGTGTTTCTGATTCAGTCGCGCAATTAAACCCTACAGAAGAAAAGTCCAATAACATATTTTTACCGGATCCTACGCAGGCCAAGCAACGGCTCGGTGATGAACTTATTGCACGCGACCTGATTTCACAACAACAGCTAGAAAAGGCGCTCACCCTGCAGAGTTCCAGCGGCAAGCGAATAGGCTCAATCCTGGTAGAGCAGGACTGGATAAAGGAAAATGACCTGTTGCCCGTGCTGGCCCAACAGCTCCAGGTTCCCTATGTGAAACTGGGTGCGCAGCTGTTTGATCCTGCCATTATTAATATCATCAGCAAAGAAAAGGCATTGCAGCTGAGTGTTTTCCCTTTATTCAAATTACGTGATGTGTTGTTAATAGCAACACCTAGCCCGCTTTCGATTCCGGTGATTGATGAAATTGAGGACCGCACCGGTTGCAAGATTACACCCATACTCGCATCGCGCAATGATGTAATTAAAACTATCGGCGACGCTTATGCGGGCAATCAAAGCGATTTTGGTCTTGATCTGTTTGACGCAGTCGAAGACGATTTTAAAGTTTACGATAACGTCATCCCGGACGATTATTCGCATATTGATGAAATGGCCGAAGGCAGTCCGGTCGTTAATATGGTCAATTCAGTCATCCAGCGGGCAATACGGGATGGGGCGAGTGATATACATATCGAACCCGCGCGTGATAAAAGCCGTATCCGCTTACGCATTGACGGGGTTTTGTACGAATTCACCACGCTGAGTCTTGAAATCCACCCTTCGATTGTGTCACGTCTGAAAGTCATGGCCAATCTCGATATTGCCGAACGACGATTGCCCCAGGATGGTCGTATCCAGGTGCGTACCCGCGGTAAGCAGGTCGATCTGCGCTTTAGTTCACTGCCGGGCCTGTTTGGCGAAAAAGTTGTTCTGCGTGTACTCGATAAAAACCAGTCCTTGCTCGACCTGAATAAACTCGGCATGCAGGAGAATAATCTCGCGGCGTACAAGCGACTGCTGGGCAGGAGTTTCGGCCTGATCCTGGCCACTGGTCCTACCGGTAGTGGTAAGACAACGAGTTTGTATGCGGCGCTCACTTACCTGAACTCGATCGAGAAAAATATTGTCACGATTGAAGATCCAGTGGAATACCAGATGGATATCATCAGTCAGAATGCGGTACGAGAAGGCATTGGTCTGACGTTCGATACCATATTAAAACACGTACTCAGGCAGGATCCGGACATTATCATGGTCGGTGAAATCCGCGACCGAGAAACTGCGGAAATAGCGGTCCAGGCTGCGCTCACCGGGCATCTTGTATTATCGACTTTACACACCAACCATGCCATTGGTGCAGTCTCGCGTTTGATTGATATGGGCGTCGAGCCTTATTTGCTGTCAACTGCATTAATCGGCGTTGTCGGCCAGCGCCTCGTGCGCACGGTCTGTCCGGCGTGTAAAACTTCATATATCGCATCACCTGAAATTTTGCAACGTTACGGCTGGGGAGATCGCAAAGGCATGAAACTGGTGCAGGGGCGCGGCTGCGAAGAATGTTATGACTCCGGGTATAAAGGACGTATCGGCATTCACGAAGTACTCGAAGCCGATGACCAGTTGCAGGACCTGATAACAGCCAATCCTTCACGCGACGAACTCGTTCATTACCTGGCTATAAGCAATCATAAATCTATTTTTGACGATGGCATGGAACGCGTCGCCAGTGGCATGACAACCATTGAAGAAGTTTCCCGCGTTGTGAATACATAGGCTACATCATGGCTATCGAACTTACCTCGAGACCAGTGGCAGCTGCGCCAGTCACTAATAATAGACCGGGACCGAAACCTGGTGGCAGCGGTCTATCGAAACGACTGGCCGCAATAACGCAGAAAAAGCCAGATGTTCAGGACCGCATATTCTTTACTGAACAGCTGGCGTTGATGCTTGAAACAGGCATCGCGCTATACGAAGCACTGAAAGCATTCAGCACGCTTGAAGTCAAACCCGAAGTTAAAAGCATAATTCTGCAATTGACAGAAGATGTTGAAGATGGAAAAACATTTTCGGCTGCACTAAGTCAACACCCGACGTTTTTCTCCAGGGCCTATGTCAACCTGGTGGCTGCCGCCGAGAGTGGTGGATTTCTCGACAAGGTGCTGGCAGAGCTCATGGAAATGGATGAAAAACGTGAGAAGCTCAAATCCACCGTCATCTCTGCACTGGTGTACCCGGCATTTTTAATACTTTTTTCAATTGCAGTAGTGATTTTTGTGCTGGTGGCGGTGTTTCCCAAGTTTGCCGTGCTGTTTGAGCGCATCAGTGACGAACTGCCTGGTAGTACCAAATTTCTCATGGCGGCGAGCAATGTGCTGATTAATTACTGGTGGCTGATTGTACCTGTCATTGTGCTCGGCAGTGTTGCCTGCGTTTACTGGCTGCGCTCGCAACGAGGCATTGAAATCACCGATCGGCTCAAGTTATCGATGTTTGTGGTCAAAGACATTTTTATCCAGCTCTACCTGATTCAGTCAATGCGATTGATGTCGATGTCATTATCCAACGGCGTCAGTGTCATGGATACGCTCGAAGCCTGCCGTGAAGTGGTGAACAACAACGTGTTTAATCGCTTTATCACCCAGCTGCAGACCCATGTTGATGAGGGCGCCGGCTTTGCACTTGGCTTCGAACAGGCTGAATTTATCCCGGCCACGGTCAAGCAGATGATTAAAACCGGTGATAACACCGGAAATTTGCCTCAAGTTATGGCAAGAATTGCCGAGTATTACGAAAGAGAGCTGGAAAAGAAGCTGGCCCTGTTTGCACGCATGGTAGAACCGATCATGTTGCTGGTGATGGGGACAGTGGTCGGTCTGATCGTGAGTTCGCTGATACTGCCAATTTTCAAGCTGTCACGCGCTGTTGGATGAAAGTTTCAGCGCATGGAAAGAGGGAGCCTGAGATCGCACCACCTGGCGCGCTTCATGAGCAGAAAGAATATTAAACAATAATGATGACTGGTTAAATTCAGTGGAGAAATAAGATGAACACAATTCGTAATATTCATAAACCCGCAATTGCTATTGCGCAAAAGGGTTTCACACTTGTCGAGCTGTTGATTGTTGTCATCATTTTGGCAATCCTCGCAGCTATCGTGGTGCCGCAGTTTGCTTCGACCACTGACGATGCACGCAGCTCGTCTGCCGACAGCACGCTTGCTGGTTTGAGGGCTGCTATCGACCTGTACTTCCAGCAACACGATAATACCTATCCGGGTGCTGTCACCGCGGTACCAACTGCGGCCTGCACGGGAACCTCAGGTGCAGGTATTGCTACCGGTGGTGCCGGCGCGACAGCAGTCACTGCATTCATGGAACAGCTTAGCCGCTATACTGATGTCAGCGGCGGCGTCTGCTCAGTCAGTGATGCGACCAATCACCAGTACGGACCTTATCTGAAGAAATCCGATATCCCGACTGATCCTTTCCTCAATGTGTCTGCGCTTGAAGTGGTTGCTGCAGGTGACCTCAACATGACAGCGACTGCCGGTGACCCGGGTGGTTTCAAATACGATTCACAGACCGGCAAGATCATTATTAATATTGCCGCTGAACAGAATCGGTAAGCTGCGTGGATAATAGCCGGCAGACTGCTTAATGATATGTTGCGAAATGAGCATGGTCATAGTCTTGTCGAACTTCTGATTGTTGTGACAATACTGGGGATCGCTGCTGCGGTAGCGATCCCCGATATTTCAACCACCCATGTCAGCACGCTGGACCTGGCTGCTGAAAAAATTGCCGAGGCGGTCCGTTACGCGCGCAGTGAAGCGCAACGCACTGGCAATGTCCACGGGGTTGAGATAAACCAGGGCACCCAACGGATAGTGGTCTATAAAGCAAACCTGGCAACCACACCCGTCAGTATCGCCTCTATTCTTTACCATCCGGTTTCCCGGCAGTCTTTCGACTTTAACCTGGACAGCAGTACGCTAACCAATGGTGTCAGGATTATAAATGCTGATGATCCTTTTCTTTACGCTAGCGGTCGGAATACTAACCTGCTGTTTAATGCCACCGGTGTGCCCATCTGGATCGACAATGCCAGCGCATCAACTTACAGCCTTGAGGATGGGGCAGTTGAGCTGACATACGGTCGTCACAATCGCACTGTGCGTGTAGCGCAGATTACCGGCCGGGTGACAGTGCAATGACCAGTATGACCCAGCAGTCTAACTTCATAGAGCGCAGTCCGTGCAGGCAGATGGCAGGTTTCTCTTATGTCGAAGTGCTCATCGCGGTCGTTCTAATCGGCGTAACACTGGTACCAGCGATGGAAGCGCTGCAACCCGGTATCGTGGGCAGTCGAATCCATAGCTTAAATGCCGAAGATCATTACCAGCTGGCAGGTAGATTCGAACAGCTTCTGGCAGAACCATTCAACAGTCTCGATAGTGCTGCCGCAACAGCAGGCAATGCCACTACACCAACAAGTTA
This sequence comes from Gammaproteobacteria bacterium, assembly GCA_049666625.1. Lineage (GTDB taxonomy): Bacteria > Pseudomonadota > Gammaproteobacteria > SZUA-229 > SZUA-229 > JASBSR01. The sequence goes on from JBATHJ010000280.1 coordinate 9,732, forward strand.
TTCCGATGTTTTCAGTTATCCGGACGGCCGGCAAATTACCCGTAATGTATTTATCTCTCGCTATGACGCTGACAATGCAGATGCAGATAACGACCCGTTTACAGGTACCGACGCAGGTCTGCTCTGGCTTCAGATACGCATTGCCGGTACCGGCGCAGGTTTTGAGACATTGATCGATGACTAGCATCAGATCAGTCAGCACGCTGCACCGTGTGGGCCATGCGCCTTGCTCAGCACATCAACACGGCTTTTCGCTTGTCGAATTACTCGTTGCCACTGCACTTGCAGGTGTGCTCATTGCAGGACTTGGCGGTATCTCCGGTCTTGTCGCCACCATCCAGGATGACGTACAGGACAGGAATGAAC
>JBATHJ010000281.1:0-2303 GCA_049666625.1 Gammaproteobacteria bacterium
GCCCTGCTTCGGCTCGGACGAGGTTGCCTCACCCGGTTTCGTCTCGGCTTTTTTAACGCGAATTTTGCTACCGTCCACATCTACACCATTAAGGCGTTTCATCGCCGCCTTGGCGTCCCCCTCCTTTGGCATTTCGACAAAGCCGAAACCCTTGGAGCTGCCGGTATCCCTGTCCATCACCAGGGTGCAGGACTGTACCGTGCCATAGGCTTCGAACATGGCGCGCAGTTCTGCCTCGGTAGTGCTGCGGGCGAGATTGCGGATCAGTAATTTCATGGGGCCACCGTGTTAACATTCAATGCAGGCACTATACAGCTTCCGGCTCAGGCATTCACTCAAAAGCGATGACGGGCCGGCCCTGCCTTGTCACTATATTACGCCTTTGGTGTTGAATGCCGGATCACGATAATACAATCGAAGCAGTAAAGCGTTGGCTCGAATCCGTCGTTATCGAGCTCAACCTGTGCCCGTTCGCCAGGCGCGAACTGGTGAGAAATCGCGTACGCTTCAGCGTCACCAAAGCCGAGTCTGAAGCGCAGCTACTGGCGGCATTGCAGACAGAACTGGAACTGCTGACTGCTGACGATTCAGTCGAAACCACGCTGTTGATCCACCCCGGGGTGTTGCAGGATTTTTATGACTACAACCAGTTCCTCGACAGTGCTGATGTCCTGTTAGTGCAACTCGAGCTGGACGGGATTTACCAGGTCGCCAGTTTTCACCCGGATTACCAGTTTGCCGACACCGACCCCGATGATGTGGAAAATTACACCAACCGCTCGCCATACCCGCTGCTGCACCTGATTCGTGAAGCCAGCCTGTCGCGAGCGATTGACAGCTACCCGGACACGCACCTGATACCCGAACGCAATATAGCCCTGCTGAAAAGCATGGGGCGTGAAAAAATGCAGGTTTTATTACAGGCCTGCTTCAAGGATGCTGTAATATAAGTTCGCGTTAGCGCTAACTTATGGGTCTGTTCAACAGCCAGGAAATAGCGGCATCAACAAATTCAGAGGCCAGTACATGCACCCTTTTAGAAAATATTTATTCATCGTCATACTGTTCGGTTTCAACCAGGCCATTGCCCATGCGGAAACCGATATTCTGCAAATATTTGATCAGTTTGTTACCTCCAGCGCAGCAGCGGGAAAATGCGAAAAACCAGACAAGGAGACCTTGAACCGTTTCCTGGCTAATTTTCAGATGGTCACAGTACTCGCCACCCAAAAACTTGAAACAGAAAACCCGGACTCTACAAAACAGACTATTGCCATGACCATGAAGGCGAGAAGCGACCTGATTGCAAAAAAAGTCCACGAACTGATTGAAGACAGCGGTTGCGAATACCCTGGCACACAAGAAGTTATCAAACGGTTTTATGCGCAGGCTGCATGGAAACCTGCCCAATAATTTCCAGCTTCAAGCCTGATCAGGCCGGGCTGGTTCTCAGGCGAATACCTATATGAAACTTATGATCAAAAATGTCGAAATCAACCAGCAGCCGATCGAACTCTATAAACTTCTCAAGTTCGAAGGCATGGTCGGCAGTGGTGGTGAGGCCAAGGCAGCCGTTGCTGACGGCCTGGTTACGGTCAACGGCGAAATAGAAACCCGTAAAAGAAAGAAAATCATGTCTGGCGATGTCATCAAATATGGCGACGACATAATCCGCATTCAGCTCAAATCAAAAACAAGCTGACATTTAGTTGCGATGAATAATATTTTTGGCTCTATACCGAATGATCTTGATGTTGAACTGGTTGAACAACTCGCGCACAGTCAGCATGCACGAATCGAACGTATTGTTTCTAAGGGGCATCGGTCGCCTGCAACCGGCTGGTACGACCAGGATCAAAACGAATGGGTAATCGTGCTGAAAGGTGAAGCCACGCTGTTATTTTCGGATGACTCACAGATCAGACTTAAACCGGGTGATTATATTGACATACCGGCACACAAAAAACACAGGGTGCAATGGACTGACCCAAACATTGAAACTATCTGGCTCGCAGTTCATTATTGAAATATGATGTTAGATACTTCTTTACGAACACTCTTATCAATCTTTCACAGGATGTTCTAATGGCCGACCATTTTGAAGCTAAAGCCAGCGACTGGGACGCCGACGACATGGTTCGGCAACTCTCGCTGGGCACGGGATCAGCCATATTAGAAAACATAGCGCTGAATGATCAAATGCTGGTGATGGATTTTGGCGCTGGCACCGGCCTGATCAGCAGCCAGGTCGCACCCCGGGTCAACAGGATCATGGCGGTAGACACCTCGCGCACCATGTTGCA
>JBATHJ010000282.1:0-8049 GCA_049666625.1 Gammaproteobacteria bacterium
AATCTAACCGGAAGCCGGTTCGATTCTGCCCAGGTTGAAATATATGATGAGAGTTGGCGTACTGCTAAAGAGAGAATGCACATGGTACCGAAGGCCGGAATCGAACCGGCACTCCCGTGAAGGAACCGGATTTTGAATCCGGCGCGTCTACCAGTTCCGCCACTCCGGCACGTGCGGGGGGTATTGTAACGAAAATGCAATGAATAGTGAAAAATGAATAATGAAAAATGGGGAAAAAGCTGTGATTGCCGATATCAGGCGGGATGTTCGCCGGTTATGTGGTGTCTTATGCTAATTTTCGTCTGCTCTACGTGGATTCCCGCCAGGAGCATGCGGGAATGACGGTATGAAAACAGGTTTACTTTGCGTTATTCGCGTCCTTCGCGGCAAAAGCTTTTATCTCACGGCAACACTTTCTTAAACGGCTTGATCGTCACTGATTTATAAACCCCCGCCAGCATATACGGATCCGCGTTCGCCCAGTCCTGCGCATCTTCCATGCTTTCGAATTCTGCCACGATCAGGCTGCCGCTGAAGCCTGCGTCGCCGGGCTCTTCGCTGTCGATGGCGGGGTGTGGGCCGGCGAGGATCAGGCGGCCTTCTTCGTGCAGGAGGTGCAGGCGTTCGAGATGTTTCGGGCGGGTGATTATGCGTTGCGCGAGGCTGTCATTGACGTCTTCGGCGATGATGGCGTAGAGCATCAGGTTTTTTCTCCAGTATCGGAATCATCTTCATCGTCGCTGATGTAACGTGCGAGGTAGATCGCCTGCAGGATGATAAACAGCAAGGTCAGTCCCATCAGGCCGAAGACTTTAAAATTGACCCAGAAGTCCATGCGCGACTGTTCGTCGAGGTCGAGCTGGTAATAAAACGCGACATACAAATTGGCGGCGCCGCTGACCAGGAAGAAGGCTACCCAGCCGATGTTGAGCCGGGTCCAGACGTCATCGGGGAGTTCGATCTGGTTGCCCATGGCGCGTTGCACCAGGGTTTTTTCGCCGATGAAAAAGCTGCCGAAAAACACCAGGGCGAACAGCCAGTTGAGCACTGTGGGTTTCCACTGCACAAACGCCGGGTTGCCGAGCATGATGGTGATGCCGCCGAGTACGCTGATCAGCGCCAGCGAGAACAGATGCATTTTTTCAACCTTGCGGTTTTTCAGCCAGCTGTAGCTGACCTGGACAAAGCTGGCGATGATAGCGAGCGCGGTGGCGATGATGGTGGCGTTGATAAACTCGGGTTTTTGCGGGTCTATCCACTGGCCTATGATGGTGTTTTCGATCAGAAAAGCGGCCTGGTAGTAACCCAGAAAAAACAGAATAATCGGAAAAAAATCAAAGAGTAATTTCATTTAGTTAAAGTTTTATATAACTTCAGGTGATGCACGGAATGACCCATTATAGTGCTTTGCCTGCGGGCTGTCCCAACGATTCTGCAGGCTTTGCGCAGGCGCCGTGTGTGACCGCAAAATACCTGCGTTGCGCGATCAGTGGGTGCGCGCGACAGCTTCACAACCTGCTAAAATGCGCGCCTTTTATCCTGTGCAGCCATGACCCAGTATTTCGAAATTCATCCCACGCATCCGCAGCCGCGCCTCATCAAGCAGGCGGTGGAGATCATCCACGGCGGTGGCGTGATCGCCTATCCGACCGATTCGAGTTACGCGCTCGGCTGCCATATCGGTGACAAGGACGCGCTGCAGCGCATACGCCGTATTCGCAAAATCGACGACAAGCACAACCTGACGCTGGTGTGTCGCGATCTGTCCGAGATCGCGACCTACGCCAAAATCGAGAACGCCGATTACCGCTTGCTGAAATCGCTCACGCCGGGGCCGTACACCTTTCTGTTGAACGCAACCGCGGAAGTGCCGCGCCGCCTGATGCACCCGAAGCGTCGCACCATCGGCATCCGCGTAGTGGATCATCCCATTGTGCGCGCGCTGCTGGACGAGCTCGGCCAGCCGATTATGAGCTGCACGCTGATCATGCCGGGCGACCAGTTTCCGTTGAATGATGCAGACGAAATTCGTGAACAACTGGACTGCCGGATCGAGCTGATCATCGACGGCGGCCACTGCGGCTCTGAGCCGACCACGGTGATCCGCATGACCGGCGGCGCGCCAGAGCTGACGCGGCAGGGGAAGGGGACGGAGCACGGTTTATAAAGCAATGAATAATGAATAGTGAATAACTAATAATGAATAATGAATAACGAATAACGACTAACGAATAACGAATAATGAAAAATGAATAATGAAAAATGAACCAGACCGGATCTATGCGGTGGGTTATTTGGGCTTTTTAATGGTGGGACTTGCTGTAAACTCTGGCCGATGCCTGCACTCAAACACCTGTCTGTAATTACACCATTGTTTCCATTGCGCTAATCGCATATCAATCATGATTGAAACCATTCTCATCTGGGCTTTGCCGGTGTTATTCGCCATTACCCTGCACGAAGCTGCACACGGCTGGGTGGCGAATCGGCTGGGCGACCCGACTGCACGCGAGCTAGGGCGGATTACGCTCAACCCGTTGAAACACGTCGACCCGATGGGCACCGTGGTGGTCCCGCTGGCGCTGCTGTTTCTCAGTGGATTCATCATCGGCTGGGCCAAGCCGGTGCCGGTGGATCCGCGGCATTTCAAGCAGCCACTGGTCGACATGGCGCTGGTGGCGATTGCCGGTCCGGCGTCCAATTTCATCATGGCCTGTCTTTGGGCGTTGCTCATCGTGTTCTCGCCCGAGGGCGGTTTCATGGCGGCGATGGGCAAGGCGGGGGTGTTGATCAACGTGATCCTGATGGTGCTGAATTTGATCCCGATTCCGCCGCTGGACGGCAGCCGGGTACTGGCCGGCGTACTGCCGCCATCGCTGGCACTGCAATACATGCGCATCGAGCCGTTCGGTATGATGATTATCCTGGTGCTGCTGTTCACCGGGGTTTTGGGTAAAATCATGTGGCCGCTGGTGCAGCATTTTGAGCGCCTCATATTGGCGATTTTTGGACTTTAGTCCACTTTTTGGATGAAACATTTTGAGTAGTGTCCCTTCGCAAAATCAGCGCGTGCTCTCCGGCATGCGTCCCACCGGTCAGCTGCATCTCGGTCATTATCACGGCGTGCTGAAAAACTGGATCAGCCTGCAGCATGAATACGAGTGTTTTTTCTTTGCCGCTGACTGGCATGCGCTGACCACGCATTATGATGATCCTTCCAACATCGAAAAAAACACCTGGGACATGGTGGTCGACTGGCTGGCAGTGGGCATCAGCCCGGGTTCAGCCAAAATGTTTATCCAGTCACAGGTGCCGGAACACGCTGAACTGCACACCCTGTTATCGATGATTACCCCGCTGGGCTGGCTCGAGCGCGTGCCCACCTATAAAGACCAGCAGGAGCAGCTCAAGGAAAAAGACCTCGCCACCTATGGTTTCCTGGGTTATCCATTGCTGCAAAGCGCCGACATCCTGGTGTACCGCGCCGGTATGGTACCAGTGGGCGAAGACCAGGTCGCGCATGTTGAACTCACCCGCGAAGTGGCGCGCCGCTTCAATCATCTGTACGGTCGTGAGCCCGGCTTCGAAGACAAGGCGGAGCAGGCGATCAACAAGATGGGCAAGAAAAACGCCAGGTACTTCCGTGAGTTACGACGTAAATTTCAGGAACAGGGTGATGAAGATGCGCTCGAAGTAGCGCACGCCCTGCTCGACACCCAGCAGAATATATCTATCGGCGACAAGGATCGACTGTACGGCTATCTCGAAGGCTCGGGCAAGATCATCCTGCCGGAGCCGCAGGCAATGCTGACCCCGGCGTCAAAAATGCCGGGCCTGGATGGGCAAAAAATGTCCAAGTCATATAACAACACTATTTCGCTGCGCGACACCGCGGATGATGTCAGCCGCAAGCTGCGCACCATGCCCACCGACCCCGCGCGGGTGCGGCGTGACGACCCGGGTGACCCGGCGAAATGCCCGGTGTGGCAGTTCCACCAGGTCTATTCCAGTCTCGATACCCAGGACTGGGTGCAGCAGGGGTGTCGTAATGCCGGCATCGGCTGTGTAGAATGCAAGCAACCCGTAATCGACGCCGTGCTGGCTGAGCTGAAACCGATCCAGCAGCGTGCGCATGAATACGAGGACGATATGTCCGCGGTGCGCGCCATAATCGAGGAGGGCAATGAAGCTGCCCGCGAAGTGGCCAGCGACACCATGGACAGTGTGCGAAAAGCCATGGGTATTGCCTACTTATAATGTCAACCGAACCGCAACCAGGACCACAGCCGGAACCAGAGCCAGAATCTGGCGCCGAGGCAGAACTGCAGTCAACGCCGAAATCGAAGGAATCATCGAAGCAGGTGCAGGGTGAGATGCCGTTCGCGCTAATCCTTGGCGAGCCGCTGACGGTGATGCCGCATGATCTGTACATTCCGCCAGACGCGCTCGAAGTCATCCTCGAAGCGTTCGAAGGCCCGCTCGATTTGCTGTTGTACCTGATCAAGCGCCAGAATTTAGATATTCTCAATATTCCTATTAATGCCATTACCCAGCAGTACATTACCTACATCGAAATGATGACGGATATGAATATCGAAATCGCGGCCGAGTACCTGGTGATGGCGGCGATGCTGGCCGAGATCAAATCGCGCATGCTGTTGCCGCGCGCCGACGAAGCCGAGGACGAAGATGATCCGCGCGCCGAACTGATTCGTCGCCTGCAGGAATACGAGCGCTTCAAACAGGCGGCGCAGGATATCGAAGACCTGCCGCGCCTGGGCCGCGATTATCACCTCGCCTCGGCGGACCTGCCCGAGCTGCATGATGATCGTCCCCTGCCCGAAATTGATCTGCGCGAATTACTCATGGCGTTCAAGGACGCGATGTCACGCGCAGAGATGTATACCCATCACCAGATCCAGCGTGAGGCATTGTCGGTGCGTGAACGCATGAGCCGCATTCTCGGAAAAATTTCGGCAGATGGATTTACTGATTACACCACGCTGTTTTCAATCGAAGAAGGCCGTCGTGGGGTTGTCGTCACGCTGCTTGCGATTCTTGAACTGGTCAAAGAGCAGTTAATCGACCTGGTGCAGTCAGCACCGTTTGCGCCGCTGCATATCAAGGCGGCAGCAGCATCGCATAGCAGCGATGCGGAATAACAAATACAAAACACTAAATGCTAAAAAATATAACGATAACAATAACGGCAACGAGGCTGGACCATGACCCCGGATAAAATCAAAAGTATCATCGAAGCAATATTGCTTTCTGCCGAGCACCCGATGAGCGTGCTGCAGGTCGAGGCTTTGTTTCAGGGCGATGTTGATTGTCCGACGCGCGATGAAATTCGCAAGGCGTTCCATGATCTTGGTGAAGAGTATGAAACCCGCGGTTTTGAACTGAAGGAAGTGGCCAGTGGTTTTCGCCTGCAGGTAAAGCAGGAGTACGCAGAATGGGTCGGTCGCCTGTGGGAAGAAAAACCGGCGCGTTACTCGCGCGCTCTGCTGGAAACCATCGCATTGATTGCATATCGTCAACCGATTACGCGCGGTGAAATCGAAGAAGTGCGCGGCGTCAGTGTGAGCACAAATATCATCAAGACCCTGCTCGAACGCGACTGGGTTAAAGTGCTGGGACACAAGGATGTTCCAGGCAAGCCCTCGCTTTACGGCACCACGCGCGAGTTTCTTGATTATTTCAATCTGAAATCACTCGATGAGTTACCCACGCTGGCAGAAATAAAAGACCTTGACCAGATCCATCCAGAGCTGGCGCTGAATGAGGATTTGTCAGAGGACAATGCAGATCAGCCCGATGCTGGCAACGCGACTGATGCAGGTGATGAAACAGTCAATGCGCACACTGACGAAAGTGCCGATGAAAATGACACCGCTATTGCCTCCGATGATACGGACAACGTAGTAGAAGAACCCAGTGCTGGCAAGCGGGACATCGAAACACCTGAAGCTGTTGATGACGCGGCCGACACCGAGGACAGCGAACAGAACCTGGTCGAATCGAGCGCTGCTGGTTAGTTCACAACCCTGGCTGCGCGTGATTCATGCGCCAGTCAAACCCGGACACATTCATTTCAGAAAATTATATGGCTGAAGAGCGCGTACAAAAAGTACTGGCACGCATGGGCTTCGGTTCGCGTCGAGAAATCGAAGGCTGGATCGAACAGGGCCGTGTCAAAATCAATCGCACCACCGCCAAACTTGGAGACAAGGTGGCGGACGGCGATCGTGTCGAGCTCAATGGCCGCCGCGCCATCGTGCGACTCGAAGGCCAGAGCACGCGGGTGATTTTATACAACAAGCCCGAAGGCGAGGTATGCACGCGTAAAGACGAGCAAAACCGACCCAACGTGTATCGCAACCTGCCGTCGATTTCCAATGGTCGCTGGGTGGGTATCGGCCGGCTTGATATCAACACCAGTGGCCTGTTGCTGTTCACCAACGACGGTGAGCTCGCCAACCGCCTGATGCATCCCTCGAGTGAAATCGAACGCGAATACGCCTCGCGCGTACACGGTAAAGTAACCGAGCAGCAACTTGAACAGTTGCAAAAAGGCGTAACGCTGGACGATGGCCCGGCACATTTCGAGCGCATCGAAGATGCCGGCGGTGAAGGCTCGAACCACTGGTACAACGTGGTGCTGAAAGAAGGCCGCAACCGCGAAGTGCGGCGCCTGTGGGAATCGCTGGATGTGCGCGTCAGCCGCCTGATCCGGGTGCGCTACGGGCCGATCCTGCTGCCGCGCAACCTGCGCCAGAAGCAGGCGATTGAACTTGCGCCCGATCAGGTTGCACAGCTGGCTGCATCGGTAGATTATAAACTTGCGCAGGCCGATGTGGTCAAAGCAGGAACGCGCGCCGGGCGCGGACGTGTCGCGGGAGCCGCCGGTAAGCCTGCAACACCACGCGGCGCACCGAAAACAAAACACGGCACAGGCCAACGCGCCGGCCCATGGGTTAAAAATTCCAGGCAGGCGCCGGGTGGACGTACTAAACGCAAAAAGTGAGGTAGGGTATGTGGCGAGTCAAGCACAACAATCATGCATTACTGTTTTTATTCCTGGCGCTGCTGGTTTCACCAACACTTGTTGCAAAACAGGAAGGCGCGCTCGATCCCGGTATGGTCAACCCCGGTTACCATGAAAAACCTGACTGGTTCAAAAATTCCTTTCTGGATATTCACGAAGACATCGCCGAGGCAGCACAAAGCAATCGCCGCGTGATGTTATATTTTTACCAGGACGGTTGCCCGTACTGCAAAAAGCTGCTGGAAGATAATTTTGGCCAGCGTAGTATCGTGGAAAAAACCCGACAATACTTTGAGGTGATTCCGGTCAATATCTGGGGCGACCGCGAGGTAACAGTCGGCGACAAAACACTTACAGAAAAACAGTTCGCCGAAGCGCTCAAGGTGCAATATACGCCAACGCTGATTATGTTTAATGAACAAAACAAGGCGGTCTACCGCGCCAACGGCTATTACCCGCCGGAAAAATTTATCAGCATGCTGGATTATGTCGGCCAGAAAAAAGAAACCGAACTCAGCTATCGAGATTACGAAGAACAACATCCAGTGAAACAGAATGCCAGCGGCAAGCTGCATACCGATGTCACTTCTATCAGTAACGCGGCAGACCTGAAAGCCGCACTCAAACCCGGCAGGCATCTGCTGGTCATGTTCGAGCAGGCGCTGTGCGCAAGCTGTGACGAACTGCATCTAGATATTCTAAAGCGCAAGCAAAGCCTGGAGCAGTTAAAACGCCTGGATGTGGTGGTGCTGGATATGTGGTCGAGCGACAAACTAAAGACACCGGATGGTAAGCAACAGAAAATTCGCGACTGGGCAAAACAGCTCGATGTGAAATATGCCCCGAGCCTGGTGTATTTCAATGATAAGGGCGAGGAAGTGTTCCGCGCGGACGGTTATCTAAAAGCCTTCCACACCCAGTCGGTGATGGACTACGTGGCATCGAATGCTTATAAGCAACAACCGAACTTTCAGCGCTACATCGACGAGCGCGCAAAGCAT
>JBATHJ010000283.1:0-5146 GCA_049666625.1 Gammaproteobacteria bacterium
ACTAACCGCCATAAAAATGGCAGTAGTATTGTGAAAATAATGAATATTATATTTTTTCATTATTCATTTTTCATTTTTCATTGCTATTAATATGCAACATCGCGCCAAAAAACGCTTTGGCCAGAATTTCCTGGTTGATGGCAACATTACTCAACGTATCGTCAGCAGCATCAATCCGCAAGCGGGTGAGCGTCTGCTCGAAATTGGCCCTGGACTTGGTGCGTTAACAAAACCATTGCTGCAAGCTGTGGGCGAGATGGATGTTATTGAACTTGATCGCGACATAATTCCTGAACTTGAAAATAATTGTGCGAATATCGGCGATTTGCATGTGCATTCATGCGACGTACTGAAATTCGATTTCATGGAATTTTTTGAACGTGATGAAGCGCGACGAAAGCTGCGTATCATTGGTAACCTGCCATACAATATTTCCACTGCCGTACTGTTTCGCTGCTTAAAGTATCGCCAGGTGGTTCATGACATGCACTTTATGCTGCAAAAAGAAGTTGTCGAACGCATTGCAGCAAGTCCCGAGCAACACGCCAGCTATGGACGCCTGTCAGTGATGATACAAACCTGGTTTGATGTCAGCCCGCTGTTTTCTGTGTCGGCCCAGTGCTTTCGTCCGGTGCCAAAAGTGGAATCGGCCATCCTGCGACTCCAGCCCTGCGAGACCTTTGCACCGCTGATTGTCGACCCCGACGAGTATGCGCTTCTCGTCAGGCTGGCATTTGCCACGCGCCGCAAGACCTTGAAAAACAACCTGAAATCTTTGTGCACGCCGCAGCAAATCATTGCAGCCGATATCCGCCCCGCGCAACGCGCCGAAGAGCTTGAAGTCGCGGATTTTGTCCGTCTTCACCGGCTGATTGCAGCCAGTCACACTTGAGATGCCATTTATCGGCCCCATATCTATTCATCTCTGGGGTAATGTTATACTTTACCCGACACTGCCGGGAGGTGCGCGATGACTGAAAACCCCTATAACATTGATGTAACTGTGGCACCTGCTTATATTCCTGAGCAATCTGATCCGCAGAATGGCCATTATGTGTTTTCTTACACCGTCACTATTCGCAATACCGGCGAAGTCCCCGCCAAGTTGCTGACCCGCCACTGGATCATTACTGATGGCGATGGCCACGTGCAGGAAGTCAAAGGCGATGGTGTTATCGGCGAGCAACCGTATTTGAAACCCGGCGAAGGCTTTCAGTACACCTCGGGCACCTTCATGAATACCCCGGTCGGCACCATGCATGGCAGTTATCACATGCTGGCCGATGACGGCAAAACATTTGATGCCACGATTCCATCATTTCGCTTATCGATCCCGAATATTCTTCACTGAGAATTCACATAGATGGCGCTGAAGCATAGCTACACCTTGCTGGCGCCGTTCTATGACACACTGGTGTCCGCGCCACTGGACAGCTGGCGCCAGAAAAGCCTGGCACGGCTACAGCATACGAACGCCAGCCAAATTCTGATCAACGGCATCGGTAGCGGACTCGATATACCCTATCTACCTGCTGACGCCGACCTGACCGGCAGCGACATCACACCTGCAATGCTGGCGCGCGCGCAGAAACGCGCAGTCGAACATCAGCGCAAAATAAACCTGGTGTGCACTGACAGCCAGCAACTGTCGTTCGAAAGTGAAACCTTTGATATTATTATCATGCACCTGATTCTCGCCGTGGTGCCCCGACCTGAGCGTGCGCTTCAGGAGGCCTGCAGGGTATTGAAGCCGGGCGGCAAAATTTATATTTTTGATAAATTCCTGCGCCCGGGTGAGCGTGCTCTGGCGCGTCGGCTGCTTAATGTATTCATTCGCCATGTAGCCACGCGTACCGACGTGGTTTTTGAAACCGTGCTGAGTTCGACACCTGAGCTGATTGTGATCCACGATGAACCAGCGCTTGCCGGCGGCTGGTTCAGACTGATAGAGTTGCACAAGCAACAGGGCACCCGCTAACCGCCCTGCCCGTCAAACGCAACAACAGGAGATCCCACATGGCGGTTTATGCCATTGGCGACATTCAGGGTTGTTATGACGAACTCTATCAGCTGCTAGGTAAACTAAACTTCAACGCTGATAAAGACCAGCTCTGGCTGACGGGCGACCTGGTCAACCGCGGACCAAAATCACTCGAAACACTGCGTTACGTCCATGCCATGCGCGACAATATTGTCGTTGTGCTGGGCAATCATGATTTACACCTGCTCGCAACCGCCTACCACCATAAAAAACCTGGCAAAAAAGATACGCTTGATGACATCCTAAATGCCAGTGATAACACTGAATTATTCGACTGGCTCAGACACCAGCCGTTGATGCATCGCGATGACATACTCGGCTTCACCCTGGTGCATGCAGGCATTCATCCGCACTGGAGCGTTGATACCGCGCTTAAACTGGCAGGCGAAGTTGAGCAGGTGCTAAGAAGCGATGAACATACCCGTTTTTACCAGCACATGTACGGCGACAAACCCCTGCTGTGGGACGACACCCTGAGTGGCTGGAGCCGGGTAAGATTTATTACCAATATCCTGACACGCATGCGTTACTGTGACGCCAGCGGACATGCACCGATGAATGCCAAAGGCCCGCCCGGCAGCCAGCCGCAAGGTCTGTTTCCCTGGTTCGAAATGGAGCGCGCCAGCAGTACCGAACGCGTTATTTTCGGACATTGGTCAACCCTGCCCGTTAATGCTGATTACGAAAAATACAATGTCTATCCGCTAGATAGCGGATGCCTGTGGGGCGGTGCACTGACTGCGCTGCGCATTGACCAGGCGCCCTTTTCGCGCACCCTTTTCAACTGCCCTCAATCACAAAAGCCCTGAATTGGGGACAAAAAAAAGCCGAACATTACGTCCGGCTTTTTAAGGGAGTGCACATCAATTGCATAAACTCTGACTGCGATTATTAAACTGAGTTCATCCGGCTGACAATTTTTTTTCATACGTAACAAACCGGCAGCGATAGCGATTGCGTTCATCAATTTCGCTGCATGATTCCGCGCTGACACGCCAGGCACCAGGCTCTATATCGGGAAACCAGGCATCGCCCTCGAACTCGGCTTCGACGTGCGTCAGGTACATACGTTGAACCTTCGGCAGCGCAAGCTGATACACCGTGCTGCCACCAATCACCATGATTTCTTCTGCCGACGCTGCCAGCTCAAGCCCGTGCTCAAGGTCGCCCGCAACATCGACACCCTCAGCCCGCCAGCCACTGTCGCGCGATAACACAATATTTTGCCTGCCGGGAAGGGGCTTGCCAATAGATTCGAATGTTTTCCGCCCCATCACGATGGGCTTGCCCATGGTAATCGACTTGAAATGCGCAAAATCCACCGGCAGGTGCCAGGGCAGCTGGTTGTTATTGCCAATCAGACGATTACGGTCCATCGCCGCAATGATTGAAACAATCATCGGGCATTATCCATAACAGAAATATCAGTAATACAAAAACAAGTTCTCCACAGATGAACGCAGATCAACGCAGATGTTTTAAAACAATAAAAGCTTTTATCCGTGTTCATCAGCGTTCATCTGTGGACGAATTGTTTTAAACAGCAACTTTACCGGCTATATGCGGATGCGCCTCGTAACCGACGAGTTCGAAATCTTCGAATTTGAAATCGAATATCGATTTCACATCCGGATTGATTTTCATCAATGGCAAAGGGTAAGGCTTGCGAGAAAGTTGCTCATCGGTCTGCTCAAGATGATTGGAATATAAATGCGCATCCCCCAGGGTATGGACAAAATCACCGGGCGCGAGACCGCACACCTGCGCCACCATCATTGTCAGCAGGGCGTAGGACGCAATATTGAATGGCACGCCGAGAAAAATATCGGCACTGCGCTGGTACAGCTGGCAGGAGAGTTTGCCGTTGGCAACATAGAACTGGAACATCATGTGGCACGGTGGCAGGGCCATGTTTTCAATTTCGCCGACATTCCATGCATTGACAATAATACGTCTTGAATCCGGATTGTTTTTAATTTGCTCGATTATTTCGCTGATCTGGTCAACATGCCCGCCATCAGCCTTCGGCCACGAGCGCCACTGGTAACCGTAGACCGGGCCGAGATTACCGTTCTCGTCGGCCCATTCGTTCCAGATACGTACGCCGTTATCCTGCAGGTACTTAATGTTGGTCTCGCCGCTCAAAAACCACAGTAATTCATGAATAATTGATTTCAGGTGACACTTCTTGGTGGTCACCAGCGGGAATCCTTCGCCAAGGTCAAACCGCATCTGGTAACCGAACACAGACAGTGTACCGGTACCGGTGCGGTCCTGTTTTTTATCGCCGTGCTCGCGCACATGGCGCATAAGATCGAGATATTGTTTCATCGGGCAGGCTCGGATTTGATCGCTAACCAGTAAACGACTATACCAAAAATCACCATTGGAATAGACAACAGCTGCCCCATGGTGAGCCATTCGAACGCTATAAACCCCAGGTGAGCATCGGGGGTCCTGAAAAACTCGGTGATAAACCTGAAGCTGCCGTAACACAGCATAAATAAAGCCGAAACGGCCATGCGTGGACGCGGCCTGGCCGAATACCACCACAAAATCAGGAACAGCAGCAGCCCCTCGCTAAACGCCTGGTACAGCGAAGACGGGTGGCGCGCGATTCGGTCACCATAATCCATCGCCCAGGGCAGCGCCGATTCAACCTGACGACCCCAGAGTTCTTTATTAATAAAATTACCAATGCGGCCCATGCCCAGCCCGATGGGCACCATGGGTGCGATGAAATCGGAGACCTGGAAAAACCCCATGCCGTTTTTGCGGCCGAACAGGTACAGCGCAACAAACACACCCAGCATGCCGCCATGGAACGACATGCCACCCTGCCAGATGTAGAACAGACGCAGAGGTTCTTCGAGAAAATAACTGAAGTTGTAAAATAAACTGTAACCGATACGCCCGCCGAGTATCGCGCCCAGCGCGGCATAGAAAACCAGATCACTGATCTCTTCCGCACGCCAGCCACTCTCCGCACGCCGCGCACGCAACATGCCCAGCCACCAGGCACCGGCAAAACCGATCAGGTACATCAGCCCGTACCAATGCACGGCGAAATCACCTAAGCGTAGCGCGGCGGGATCTATGTTGGGA
>JBATHJ010000284.1:0-3451 GCA_049666625.1 Gammaproteobacteria bacterium
ATGACTTGCATCAAATTAGTGCAAACCAGTTGATACTATTAAGAGATAGTAATGAGACGCCTGTGTAGATTAACAGCGATATCCGCAAGTCTATACATTTGTTATTGATTTACAGGTTTGTGCTGGCAGCTGCTGGTTGAAAAGTAGGAAAAGACATTAGCCGCAAATGAACGCGAATGAACGCGAATAAAGTCGGGTGTTAAAGCTGCGCTGCAGGCGCAGCTAAAAAACAATCGCGTTCATTTGCGGCTAAATGCCTTATCTGCTCAATCGACGTTTGGTGTCTCTGCCGGCACGCACCAGCAGTGAGTCAAGTGCACGCGTTGGCAGCAGGCGTTTGAGCACGGCGAAAACTTTGGTCGGCACGGTCACCCGGTAACGTGATTTTGGTCGGCGCGACTGTAATGCATGCAGCACGCATTTCAATACTGCTTCGGGGGGCAGGGTGAACGGTACCGCCGGGCCCTGTTTTTTCAGGCGGCCGAGCACGGCCTGGTATTTGTCACGGTGCACGCTGGCTTCGATATCGATATAGCGCTCCAGCGCACGCAATGCGTTCTCGCGAAAATGGCTCACGATCGGGCCCGGTTCTATCAGCGAGACATGGATCCCGGTGTCACGCAGTTCCAGCCGCAGGGTATCGCTCAGGCCTTCGACAGCAAACTTGCTGGCGTTGTACGCGCCGCGAAACGGCATCGCGACAAAGCCCAGGATCGAACTGTTCTGGATAATGCGGCCATCACCGCGCCCGTTGGCCTGGGCGCGCATCACCGGGATCAGCCGGTTGGTGAGTTCCTGCCAGCCGAATACATTGGTTTCGAACTGCGCGCGCAGGGCTTCACGGCTCAGGTCTTCGACTGCGCCGGTCAGGCCGAAACCACCGTTATTAAATACCGCGTAGAGTTCGCCACCGCTGCGGCGCAGAATTTCATCCACCGCCGAATTGATCGATACCGAGTCATTGAGATCGAGTAGCAGGCTTTCCAGCCCGGCAGCATTGAGTTCGTCCACGCTCTCCGCGCGCCGCGCGGTGGCGAATACCCGGTAACCCCGCGCCTGCAGGCCCTCGGCGACACAGCGACCGATGCCGGTCGAGCAACCGGTAATGAGCACGGATTTTGGCGGCGATAACATCGGCGCAGCATAGCATGAGTGATGGCAAGCGCTGCCGTGGAAGGCTATAATTCGCCGCTTGTTTGTTACCCCCCTGAGTGGATCAATGCCTATTTACGAATACCAGTGCAGCGCCTGCGGCTTTCAGAAAGAAATGCTGCAAAAAATCAGCGATGAGCCACTCAAAACCTGCCCCGAGTGCGGCAAGGACAGCATGAAAAAAATGGTGACGGCTGCGGCGTTTCGTCTCAAGGGCGGTGGCTGGTACGAAACCGACTTCAAAAAGGATAAACAAAAAAACGTGGCCGACGCGGGCAAGGCTGATAAAAGCACTGCAAAAAGCCCGGCGGATAAAAAGCCCGCAGGCACCGGCAGTAGCACCACGACAAAGAAAGCCGACAAAAGCTAAGCATTTGATAATCAAAGGTACGGCAGTTAACATGGCCGACTTTTTTCACCCCGGACACAGGAATACACATGCGCAGTCATTATTGCGGACAGGTCACTGAAACCCTACTCGACCAGGAGGTCACCCTGTGCGGCTGGGTGAACCGGCGCCGGGACCACGGCGGCGTGATATTTATCGACCTGCGTGACCGCGAAGGCCTGGTGCAGGTGGTGTTCGACCCGGACCGCGCCGACGTGTTTGCCACCGCCGAACGGGTGCGCAATGAATACGTATTAAAAGTTAAAGGCCGCGTACGCGCGCGCCCGGAAGGCACGGTCAACCTGCAGCTCACCACCGGCAAAATCGAAGTGCTGGGGCTGGAACTGGAAGTATTGAATGCCGCCGAAACGCCGCCGTTCCAGCTCGATGAAGATGATGTGCACGAGGACATCCGCCTGCGTTATCGCTATATCGACCTGCGTCGCGATGAAATGCAGCAACGTATGCGCATGCGCAGCCAGGTGACGCGTTTCATGCGCAACTATCTTGATGATGCCGGTTTCTGGGACATCGAAACCCCGATGCTGACCAGGGCTACGCCGGAAGGCGCGCGCGATTACCTGGTGCCCAGTCGTACCCATCCCGGCAGTTTTTTTGCACTGCCGCAATCACCGCAGTTGTTCAAGCAGTTGTTGATGATGTCGGGCATGGACCGTTATTACCAGATCGTGCGCTGTTTCCGCGACGAGGATTTGCGCGCCGATCGCCAGCCTGAATTCACCCAGCTCGATATCGAAACCTCGTTCCTCGATGAAGACGCTGTTATGCAGATCATGGAAGACATGATTCGCGGTATGTACAAACAGGTGCTCGATGTTGAGCTGCCGACACCGTTCCCGCGCATGGCGTATGCCGAAGCAATGCTGCGTTACGGTTCGGACAAACCCGACCTGCGCATCCCGCTGGAACTGGTCGACCTCGGCGAAGAAATGAAAGCGGTCGAGTTCAAAGTGTTCTCCGGCCCGGCGAATGATCCTGACGGGCGCATCGTGGTGTTGCGTGTTCCCGGCGGCGCGGATATTTCGCGCAAGGATATCGACATTTATACCGAGTATGTCAGCCGTTACGGTGCCAAAGGCCTGGCATGGATCAAGGTGAATGATGTTGCTGCCGGTCGCGAAGGTCTGCAGTCGCCGATTATCAAGTTCCTGCCCGATGATGTGCTCGAAGCGATTATCAGCAAGACCGGCACCCAGACCGGTGACATCCTGTTCTTCGGTGCGGGCGCTACCAACGTGGTCAATGAATCGATCGGTGCATTGCGCATCAAGGTCGGCCAGGACCGCGGCCTGGTCAATGACAGCTGGCAGCCTTTGTGGGTGGTTGACTTCCCGATGTTTGAAAAAGACGGCAAGGGCGAGTGGACCTCGTTGCATCACCCGTTCACCGCGCCCTCGGTAAAGACCCCGGCCGAGCTGAAAACCGATCCCGGCAAACTGCTCTCGCGCGCTTACGACATGGTACTCAACGGCACCGAAGTCGGTGGCGGTTCGGTGCGTATACACAACACAGAGATGCAGCAGGCGGTGTTCGAGATGCTTGGTATTAATGAACAGGAAGCCGACGACAAGTTCGGTTTCCTGCTCACCGCGCTCAAGTATGGCTGCCCGCCGCACGCCGGTATTGCCTTCGGACTCGATCGCCTGGTGATGTTAATGGCAGGCGCGACGTCGATACGCGATGTCATGGCCTTCCCCAAAACCCAGACCGCGGCCTGTCCGCTGACCTCGGCACCGGCCGAAGTTTCGCAAGCACAATTGCGCGAACTCAACCTGCGCCATCGCAAGACCGAAGAAAAGAAAACTGCTTAGAAAAGTAAGTAAAATAAATAGTTCTCCACAGATAAACGCAGATAAAAGCAAATAAGAATAGTGTTGAAAGCTCGTATGC
>JBATHJ010000285.1:0-14116 GCA_049666625.1 Gammaproteobacteria bacterium
TGGAATAAACTCGATGGCGCGCAATATTATCGTTACCAGCTGGCCAGCGATAAAGACTTCGACCAGGTAATCGTTAACACCACAACGACAGACAACACCATCAAGTTCGAACCCCTGGCACCCGGCCAGTATTACCTGAGCATCAGGGGCGTTGACCAGTTTAAACTCGAAGGCATCGATGCAGTCAGCCGCCATGACATTGTGCAACCGCCGCCACCGCCGCCAGTCGAAAATGATGACTACTGGAAAACCGTCATGTCAATCGGGGTCGTGCTGCTATTCCTCTAAATTCGATCCTGGTGAATTGGGCAACATGAGTTTGCGCGCGTGAGAATCTCCAGCACAGGTGGCAGTTTCCGCAGTGTCATAGAACACCTGGTGCTGGTGGCATTACTCGCCTCAGCTGCCGGCCTGTTTTTACACAATGATGTTCTCTGGCGCTGGGACAACCTGCTGTATGACGCACAGCTGTCATTCTGGACGCGCCCGGTTGCCGAAGACATCATCATTATTGCAATCGATGATGAGAGCCTGAATGACCTCGGACGCTGGCCGTGGCCAAGATCGACCCACGCCAGCCTGATCAATCAACTCGATCTCGAATCACCCCGCGCCATCGGCCTGGATATCATTTTCAACGAGCCCGATGCCAGTAATCCGCTGTCTGATGTGTTACTGGCGCGCGCCATGCGCGCCAGCGGCAAAGTGGTATTGCCCGTGTTCATGTCGCAGGAAAGCACTAACTCGTACCCGATAGAAGCCCTGCCCCTGCCCGAGTTCACCAACAACGCCGCAGCGCTGGGACATGTGCATATTGATATCAGTGATGACGGTATTGCGCGCCGGGTTTTTCTGAAA
This sequence comes from Gammaproteobacteria bacterium, assembly GCA_049666625.1. Lineage (GTDB taxonomy): Bacteria > Pseudomonadota > Gammaproteobacteria > SZUA-229 > SZUA-229 > JASBSR01. Next base: position 859 of record JBATHJ010000285.1, read on the forward strand.
GAAGGCATCGGCGAACCGCACTGGATGCATTACAGCCTGGCAGTGTTGAGTATTACCAAAGACACGGTCATGCCTGAGCGCAGGCTCGATTTTCCTGCACAGGAAAATCAGTATTCATCTATGCAATGGTCGCGCGAATACCCCTACCTGATTCCCTATGCCGGCCCGCCCGGCCATTTTCAGACCATTGGCTATTCCCAGGTGCTGTCGGGAAATTATCCGAAAAATCTTTTTCACGACAAGATTGTGCTGGTCGGCACCACTGCCGAAGGCCTGGGTGATGCCCTGCCCACCCCGCTGTCGGGCAACGGCGGCATCATGCCGGGCGTCGAAATTGTCGCCAATGTGATCGATGCCATACGCAATGATCTTCGCATTCAAGAACTGGATTCAAACTGGTTACTGCTGATCACCGTACTGCTGGTTGCCCTGCCGGTGCTGGTCTATCCCTACCTGAACCCGGCCAGCACGCTGTTAGTGCTGTTCAGTATCGTGGCCGGTACGGTTGTTGTTGTTGCCCTGTTGTTGTGGCTCACGGGCATATGGATACCGGTATCAACGATTTTACTGTTTCAATTTATCAGTTACCCGTTATGGAGCTGGCGCAGGCTTGAACTGGCAATGCACCATATTAACGCCGAGCTCAACCAGCTCACAGTGCGGCAAAAATCATTGAGCATGCGGCGCGACAGAAACATCGATGATGAGATCAGTTTTATTGCACAGTTCATTCCGATCATGGGCTGGGTAATACAGGACGAGAACGGCAACAATCTAATCGAGCACGGTACGCCACCGGCATTCAATCTAAACCATCTGAACCCCGATGGCTGGAGCGTGGACGGTTACCGCTACTGGGCGCGGGTGCACTACCAGGGCAAAGCCTGCCGACTGGGCCTGAGCATAGGCCCAGATGCGATGATTACCGATGATGAAATGCGCCTGCTAAACAGCCTGGTGAATACGCCTTTACAGGCAGAAGAAAATCACAACGCCTACGCCGAAGATATCCTGCAAAGCAAAATCCAGCAGGTGCAGTCGGTGGGCAGCGAATACGAAGAACTCAGGCGTATTATTGATGACAGCCTGTCTGGCATGGCAGACGGCGTGTTGATATGCAGCAGTCGTGGCCAGGTGATGCTGTCAAACCATCGCGCCGGCTGGTATTTATACGCTGATGATAATGCAGAAATCAATGGCGAATCACTGATCCATATACTCGACCATGTGCGGCTGGAAGACGGCAGCAGCTGGAAACCACTGCTGCAGCGCGTACTGTTTCGACAGGAACGCGTCATCACCCAGGCACAGCATGAAGCTGGCCGTGACCTGATGGTTGAAATCAGTCCGCTGAGAATCATTGGCGATGTATTTGATGGTTTTATAGTCAACCTGTCGGACATCAGCATGCTGACCGCCAGTGAACGCAAACGCAACGAAGTGCTTAACTTTATTTCACACGACCTGCGCTCACCGCTGGCATCCATGATTGCCATGATCGAACTGGCAAAAAACAAAACCAGCATCGAAGATATGCGCGCAATGCTGCAAGGCATGGAAAAGAACACCCATAAAACCCTGCACCTGGCCGAGCAGTTTCTGCAATTGTCTCGCGCCAATACCAGCGAAACAATCAAGTTCTATGATATCGACTTTAACAGCGTAGTACTGAATGCTATTGACCAGATCTGGGCACTGTCAAATAAAGCGAAAATTTCTATAACCCATGAGTTTGAAAGTGATGAATGCTGGACACATGCAGAGCCTGACCTGCTGGAACGCGCCATTCATAACCTGTTATCAAATGCAATAAAACATAGCAAACCAGGCGCTAGCGTAAACATTACGGTGAGCCATAACAACAAGATGATCAGTTGCTGCGTGACAGACCAGGGTTCAGGCATATCCCAGGAAGATCTACCGCATTTATTCGAGTTATTCAGGCGAACCCACGGTGACGGCGTAGAACAGAACCAGGGCATCGGCCTTGGCCTGGCGTTCGTCGAAGCCGTTGCCAGGCGCCACTCGGGGCAGGTTGATGTGGAGAGTCGTCTGGGCGAAGGCTCAACTTTCTGCCTTAAAATACCTAAACAGGCACTGCTAGAACAGATCGAGTAAGCAACCAATGGTAAGCAGCACTCCATGCTGCGTACTATTTATTTCAAAACCATCTTCAGCTGCAGTATTACATGCAGTAACTGCTTGTCCCTGAAACATGACCAATTGTTATCGATTGTTAAATCTGCCTGTACGGTATTGCCTGATATCACCGGTTTTTTTATAGTGGCGCTCAAGTCAGACACTGTCATATATGTTGTACAAAACAGTGCCGGATACAGGAGAACCAGATGGATTTCATTAGCGAATGTTTCGACAAACATAATCAGACATTCAGAAAAAAATTGAAAAGCGCGGGCTACTCCGCTGAACAGATCGCGCTGTTTTTGCCTGAAGTCGCCGCTGGTATGAAAGCCGCGGTACAAAAAACAGCTGCCGATGATTTAATAACAGGCCTGATGTCTGATGGTCCAGCTCAGCTGCTTAACTCGATCGACGTAGATGCGATGTCAATTAAACTGGGAATGAATCCCGGCCAGATCATCATCGGCGTTAACGCTATTACTCCCATGCTGTCACAGGCATTCACACAAAGCAGCAATGGCCTGGTGAGTGCAGCGGCCACACTGGCGTGGGACTCAACAGACCACGGCTAATCTGAAATTAATAATTAATCAGTTTTATTTCATTAACAACAATGGAGCATAGAAAATGTCCAGAAAGATCCAGGATGTAGAAGGTATCGGCCCAAAATATGCCGAAATTCTAAAACAGGCAGGCATTGATACCACAGCCAAACTTCTCGAGGCCGGCGCCGACAAACAAGGCCGTAAAGCACTCGCAGACAAAACGTCTATCAGCGAAACCAGCATACTCAAATGGGTCAACATGTGCGATCTGTTCCGCATCAAGGGCGTTGCCGGACAGTTTGCCGAGCTGCTCGAAGGCGCAGGTGTTGACACTGTCAAAGAGCTCCGCAATCGCAACGCAGAAAATCTTGCAGAAAAAGTCGCCGATGTGAATAAGGCGAAACGACTTTGCAAAGCTACGCCAGGCGTGAAAACTGTCACCCGATGGATAGACCAGGCAAGATTACTGCCGCCGATGGTCACGTACTAACATGTAACCTGGCGCGAAGAAGCAAGTCGGTAACGAGAGCCGGCCAATATAAGAGATTTACAGGATAGTAGATCATCATCGCCCTGTTATTGATATTAAAGCCCGCCTGTGCGGGCTTTTTTTCGCTTCAATCCATGTGCATGAGATCATGACTATTTAGATGAATCCGGCAGACTATTCCTTGTACGCAGGCATAGAAGCCCCGGTCGAAGGTGCTAGAACAGGGAGAACGATTCAGTAGTGAATCGCACTGGTTGATGCACTGGAACTCAAATACTAAAGGACTACTCGCGTAGATAAAAAAAGGGCGGCATTATGCCGCCCTTATTTATTATCTTTTTAATATGCAACGATGGCCAGTGCAGCCAGGCATCAGGTACTTTGCCTGATCGCAGTTCAGATACACATGAAGTAACCTGAAAAATAAAGACATACGGTCCGCGAATAACGCAAAGGACGCAAAACTGCTTACTGCTTCATATTTAAACCGCTGTAGTTGTAATCTACAGGATGAATTCCAGCACTCACAGATACCAGCTTACCTGTTTTAATCACGTCCTTTGCGTTATTCGCGGACATACTATCTGTGTTTATCCGTGTTCATCTGCGGACTGGATTTGTTGCAGATTATTTCTTTTTGTCATCCATCATAGATTTAAGATCAGCGAAGGGATTAAAGGTGGCAGCGGTTTTCTTGCTGCTGCCTGCTGATGTATTGCCCTGCATCGCTTCCAGCTGGCGCTGGTGCTCGTTGTCATGGCAATACATGCACAATAACTCCCAGTTACTACCGTCCGGAGGATTGTAATCGTGGTTATGGTCACGGTGATGCACTGTCAACTCGTGCAGGTTCTTGCGGGTAAACTCACGCGCACAACGGCCGCAAATATGTGGGTACATTTTCAGGGCCTGCTCGCGATAGCCCTGTTCGCGTTGTTCACGGGCACGTCGCGAATCCGCCACTGCCTGGTTCAATTTGTTTTTATCAGGATCTGCCATATCAAGCCTTACGCTATCTCGAAAATATACCGTACTATTGTAATGTCGATGGCCGGGCTTATTCAAATATTTTCAGGCATAAAAATGACAGGGGGCCCCGGTAGAGTCGATTTCGACCAGGCATGACGGCATTCAACATTGGCCGTTTACCGGGTTTCAAATCTACCAGAAGCCCCCCTGATGCCTGAGAATATTTCTCCTGGCGGCGAATTCATCGCATAGCAATGAAACAGCCAGATAAATCCTTTACTTGCGTTTGACTCTTCTTTTCTTTTTAGATTTTGCAATCGCACGGTCGGCAGCACTAATGCCCTTGACGTAGGCAGCCAGCATTTTCTGACTGTCTTTCAGCCCGGAGAGTTCTTCGAGTACAGCCTGGCGTGCAGCCGTGGCCTTAACCAGCACCTTATTGGTTGCTGCCAGCTCTGATGTGACCGAACGCAATAACTTGCGTGAATCACCTGTCGAGTTTTTACGATTGGCAGCAGTCGCACGTTTCTTTTTACCCATCAGGGTTGTGCGGCGTTTTTTCAAACGACGTGTTTCATTTAGCAGTTTTTTGGATTCTGCAGATTTTACAGTAACAGCCCTGTCAGCCTTATCGAGTGCAACTTCAAGATTGGAAACCGAGTTTTCGATAGTGCTGGCGATAGCAGAATTTTTTACAACCGTCTTTTTCTTGGCAACAGCCATTTATATGCTCCGTTGATGTATGGGAAACGCCAGTCTATCAGCAACTTAGCGCAATTTGAAATAGTAAGGCCGGGTTTTCGCAATTTTGGGTATTTAAGTTTTCTATGGGCATAGGCGTATACACCAGTTTTGAGCAGCATTTTTATAAAACATTGATGCCAAAATCATAAATTGAATATATCTTCGATATCAGTGAATAATTTTTCGATAAGCCCGTCGTATATGATAAATCTTATTCTCAGTTCTGGCTTAGCCTTGCATAAGGGTCCTGCCGATAATACTGTCGCAATTGATCGTAGATGTCGCCATAGTGATATTGCAGCACATCAGGCCGTTCAAAAAACACTTCACTCAACACTGCAAAAAATTCGGCCGGTGAGGTTGCCGCATAGCAGTCAATACCGGTTGACTGTCCATTGCTGCATTTGTTCTGAAAATCCCTGAACCCGGCACTGAAGATTTCGAACCAGGCTGACGAGCGCATGTCGGCATGCAGCGGAGGAAAACCGTTCGCTGAGCCGTCCTGCATATCAAGCTTATGTGCAAATTCATGGATCACCAGGTTATGGCCGTCGATAATACCGGCGTGTTCGGTTTCATCCCAGGCCAGCACCACCGGCCCGCGTTGCCAGGATTCGCCGGCCAGGTTTGATTGCACACTGTGTTGCACACCGGCTTCATCAGTGATCACGCGTACAGGCGCAAACCCGGCGGGATAAATAATAATCGACACCCAGCCGTCATAGGCATCCAGCCCCAGTTTCAGAATCGGGATACAGGCCTGCAGGGCTATTATCAGTATCATCGGTTCGGTGACCATGAAACCATGGGCAGATTCGAATACCTTGCGATGCATGAACAGGATCGCCAGCGCGCGCAGGCTTTGTTTCTCGGCATCGCTGTATCCCTGCAGTAAAGGCAGGGCGTCAAACGCAGCGGCCCACTGTGCAGACGTGACCGTTGAGCGGCGAATAATGCGACGATTTAACCAGTTGCGGATAATTTCAAACATTGAGTTCCATGGGTGAAGATCGACTGAGACGGCCCTGGAGGTCATCGTGCTGCTCGATATTGCTCAAAAATCAACCAGGCTCATTGCCTGGTTGATTCGATGGTATAATGAACCAGCTAAATGAGACAAAATTAATCGAGGCAGTGCCATGCAGACATTCAATAATGTAATCAAGTGGTCAGCATTCACCAGCGGCGTGGTTGGATTTCTGATTATTTCCGGGATATTCGCCAGCTGGTTTGCCGTTGAAGTGCTGGTCATGCTGACTGCGATGAATACCTGATCCATCTCTCGATCAGATTTATTCCTTGAATAGCTAGCTCTAAGCATCACTACCTGGCGGTCTTTTCTATAGACCGCGGCCGGTCTCAGCCGGCAGACACGAAATAATCATCCCAGCGCCGATCAAGTAGCGCGATCCCGTCCTCGATCGAAACTGCAGTCAACACACCCTGCTTTTCAGCCACCAGCTCCAGCGACAATAATTTAGTCAGTGCATCGTTGATTTCAAAATCCACCGCACATTGCCACTGGCTCAACAACCAGTTTTCTATTTTTTCATCCAGCGCGGCTTTGCTCATTGGCCCAACACTCAGTAAAAAATAATACGCCAGCACGGCTTCCTTGCACTCTTCTTCTTCGGCATCATTGGCCAGGCGGTGAAACACCCCTGCGTTATTATCCAGGTTCTTGAAATACAGGTTTTGCGTCAGTGCCTGCATAAAGCGCAGTTTGCGGTTTTTAAAATTATTGAACTGTTTCCACAAATATCCGCCCAGTGCCACGATGCCGGCGAGCAACACCATCACGCTGGTCTTGTTCAGCTCTACCGGCTCGGAACTCAGCCCCAGCCAGAAGCCCAGCAGGGAACCCAGTAGCAGCAGTGATGCCCCCAGCTTGGTGGTGAGCACAATGCCACCGCTGATGACTGCAGGCACGCCGATCAGCAACTTGTCGATGGGCCGCATTCGCACCGCGGTATTGGGAAACAGCATTTCAAGATCAGCGCGTGGCACATTCTGAAACAGTTTGAGCAGGGTCGCGCCGGGTTTACACAGTGGCATGTGCGAATCATGCGCATCCTGTACAAAATCATCACGAAAACGAATGTACAGCACCACCCGGTCGTAATTGGTGAAAGTGATCTGCTTTTTAACCAGTCCCAACCAGCTGCGAATTGTTTCCTTGCGCTGAGAAACACCACGACAGAATAACAGCACGTCAGAAAAATCGGAAAAATCCACCTGTAATCGAATTTGAAACAGGGACGCTTCAGTCAATGCCTGGTTCAACTCCGACTGAGAAATTTGTTCGTAATTGGCTTTTTCCAGCAGGCCACCCAGCAGCTCGACGAAATCGAGCCCGGCCAGTGGCTGCTGATTGTCATAGGCCCGGGTATCAGCATCAGGATCAACTCCCGCATAACGGTCCTTCAATGATTCAATGACCTGGTGAAATTCAAAATGAAAAATACTGCTCAGCATGTAATACCACTGGCGGAACGGGTCTTCCTGCCCCTGCAGCGCACCGTCTTCAAGACACATTTCAACGACATCGCGTTTGCGATACGGGATGAATCGATAGCGTGTACTCGAGCCTTGTTCAATCATTGATAACCACAACCAGTCGCGGGTTAGAAATTTGAGATTACTGCTATTATATTCGAAATCATTCCCGACCCGCCCCGCTTGCTGCGACACCGACCGAAATCACATCAATAGCCTGATGCGCAGAATTACCGCATGTATTTTGAAATCGCCGATATCACGACCTCAATCGGTTTGCTGCTGGGCCGGGGTCTGGTGACCGGTCTGGTGTATTCGACCGTGGGGGGCAGCCGGCGGCATCCTGTATATTTTTTGATACACAATCACGCACAGTGTTGCACTATGCTGGCGCACGCTCGCTTCCTGCACTCACCCAAACAGTGCACATCGACACTCTGCCGGTAGCCATGCCCCGACAGCAGTTCGTCTATCATGCTGAATCTATAGGAGATATTTATTCACGGCAGTTTCTGGCCTGAATAATGCATTCATGTAGACAAGACCAGCTGCGAATTAAACATAATGAAGATACCTGGTACTAATCCGCACATTGCGCCCGAGCTTGAATTCAGCTGCACTGAACTCGAGTTACATGCCTTCGTTGATGGCGAGCTGGATACGCTCGAACGTGCACATGTGATCATGGCCGTGCAACAATCAGCAAACATTCGCGCAAAACTGAACGCGCTCGAACAACTCAAGTCACTTGTTCAGCATAGTTACGCAGATATCAGTTACCAACACTAGATTTCAGACTAACCATCAGCAGAGGAGGCAAACGAGGCAATACTAATTAACTAGAGTCGACGCGACGGCCCGGTACTATCTGCAAAGTGTATGCGGATGCTGCCGGGCCATTTAATTTATTGCTTCGGCCGCCCCAGGAACGCCGCATCAAAAATCTTTTCCAGCCGTGGATGCACACCGCGCAGCTGGTCAATCACCTGCTTCGCCCAGTCAAAGTATTCCTGCCGGCGCTGTAACGACCAGCCCGCCGGCGGGTTGATGCCCACGTCACGCAGATTACTTATTTTATCCGCCAGCTTGACCAGCTTGGCTTTGTCGCTGATTGTCGCCGCATGATCGATTTGCGCCTGTTTGCGCTCACCTTTGGATTTATCCTTGTCGTCAGTCACTTCCATCACTATCGACATAATCGAAGCACCAAATTTATCTTCCAGCTCGGCAAGCGTCGTTTGAGTATCCTCGACCGTATCATGCAGCAGCGCACCACAGATAACGTCTATATCAGTTATGTTTGCTTCGTTGCAAAGAATATTGGCGAGTGAAATCGGGTGATTGATATACGGTGAAGCGCACACATCCTTGCGCCGCTGGTCTCTGTGCTTATGTGCCGCGAACGACAGCACCTTGAACAGCAATTTCAGGTCATTTTCAGAGATCGACTTGTCAAACATCTGATTAATCCGGCACCCGATCCAGTCAAATAACTGGAACCACGGGAAAATTTTACCACCAACCCGTGCCAGAGTGAGCCACTAGCGATTGATGTAAAACAAAAAATCATCCCGTGTGGTGTTTGCGCCGCCAGTTTTCGCCAACTTTCTCGTAAGAATGCTTGACCGCCGCCCACGCGACCTTGTGCGCCACTTCTTCACGCGAGGCATTGCCACGCCTGTCCTCGGGATCACGATATTCATCCCAGGCATTATTGAATGCCGCCAGGTAAATCTCCTGTGCGTGGACGGGCAGGTGGTTTCTGACACTATCGGGAAGTGAAGAAAGGTTCTCATAAGGCATAGCTTATCTCCTGCTTCGGAGTGAAATAGCACGGAAACATTCGCTGCAACTTAACTTGTATTCGCATCACTTGCCACCTGATAGCTCTATACGGCAGACTACCTCTATACTTCTGCCAAACACCAGTTGCCGCAATGCCTGCCTGCACGCGCCAGTTGATGTTAATCAACAATATATATGAATCGCATCAACCCGAATAAGCTGTTATTGACAAAGTGGACAGCAGTCAACCCCCGGCGCAGGGAACGCCATTTTATGGTAACCCGGCTAATCCGGTCAGCAGATGACAAGGTCATTAGATGTGAACTCGTCGCCGTGATAAACAATCATGCCTGTGAAATAGACTGGCAGACACTGAAAGATTCCGCAACCTGGACAATGGGATGGAAATAAAACCAGTTGCCAGCAGTATCCTCATAGTTGTCAGCGCCACTGCAACACCCTGAATAACTGCGGATCAGGCAACAATTCGCCCGATTAGATTGCTTTTTGCACTATTCTCTATTAGTTGTTAACTACGATTACTCAGTGACGAGATAAGCGGCTTGAAACACCCCGATGCAGGCTCAACAACTAAAAATGCGCTGATACTCTCGGGCGGGGGTGCGCGCGCGGCCTACCAGGTGGGCGTACTCAAGGCCATAGCCGAGCTTTTACCGAAAGAGGCCGGCAACCCCTTCCCCATCATCTGTGGCACCTCGGCCGGGGCGATCAACACTGCCGCGCTGGCGATCTACGGCAAGAACTTCAGCCAGGCGGTGACCTTGTTGTTGCGTGTATGGGCGAATTTTCGCGTGCACCATGTGTTTCGCACAGACTTCATGGGTGTACTCAAAAATAGCGCGCGCTGGCTCGGTAGCCTGTTCAGGGCAAGCCTGGGTCAGGGCATATCCAGGCCGGTTTCGCTGTTTGATCGCGCACCGCTGCAAAGCCTGCTGGAAAAACACCTGCCCTGTGAACGCATCGCTCTATCAATATCAGAGGGCATTGTGGAATCGGTCTGTATCACCGCGTCGTCTTACGGCTCCGGGAAATCGATCAGCTTTTATCACAGTGCCAGCGACACTCAACAGTGGTCGCGCGCACGCCGACTTGGCCTGCCCTCAGCAATCACCAATCAGCACCTGATGGCTTCATCAGCGATTCCGCTGGTGTTTAGTGCAATCAAACTCGGCAGAGATTATTTTGGTGACGGCTCGATGCGCCAGACCGCACCGATGAGCCCGGCAATTCACCTTGGTGCTGATAACCTGCTGGTGATCGGTGTCGCCAGTAAACCACAGCGTAATGGTGATGATGAAGACCCGGTGTATCCAACATTCGCACAGATTGGTGGCCACATATTAAACAGTATTTTTATCGATAACATGGAAGCCGATCTTGAAAGGCTGCAACGCATCAATAACACCCTTCAACTAATACCTTCACACCATCTCGAAGAAGGTGGTCTCAGCCTGCGACCCGTGAGCGTGCTGGCAATTAACCCAAGCCAGGACTTGCAGCAAATCGCCGCAAAGCATGTCATGTCGTTGCCACGTGGCCTGCGCTTCCTGTTGCGCATGCTGGGTGCATATGGAACCAAAGGCAGTAGCCTGGTGAGTTATCTGATGTTTGAAAAAGATTATTGTCGCGAACTGATCGCACTTGGCTATGCAGATGCCATGGCACGCAGGCAGGAACTGATCGAGTTTCTCGGGCTGGAAAAAAATACCGCAAGCTAGCGTATTACCCGCGGTAGCGTACTGCCTCGTTTGCCAGAAACTCAGCAGCTGCGTGCCTTGATATCCGTGATAACTTTTGCATGACATTAAATGGCACGACTTCGAACGCATGGCTGGCCTTGATGTCATTTATCATCTCCAGCCACAAATATGCCGTCATTTCCGCATCGGCCATGGCGCGATGGAAAGTGCCATCATTCGGCAACTGTTTGTAACCGACCAGCGTTCCCAGTTTATGATTGGGCGCATCCGGGTACACCCGCCGGGAAATCAACATAGAGCAGGCGAACTCGTTTTGTAATTCACACTTTAAACGGTGCAGTTCCGCGCAGAGAAAGCGCGAATCGAACGAAGCATTATGTGCGACCAGGTTAAAGCCACCCATAAAATCAGCAAAATCCTGCATCACTTCTGCACAGGGCGGCGCAGTCTTTAGCATGCTATTGGTTATGCCGGTATAGTTTTCGATAAAGGCATTGATGCGTTTACCCGGGTACATCAGCTGCTGAAAACGATCGACAATAATGCCATCGACCAGTTTTACTGCACCGATCTCAATTGCCCTTTCGCCATGGTCAGGCGAAAGGCCGCTGGTCTCGAAATCGAGAACAATTGACGTATCGGCGCGTATGTTGGTCAGTGTCATAAATTATAAGGTGTGTTGTACAGTTACATGCCTGTTGCTAGGGCAGTTTTCTGCGACTGCCAATCACTTCATACTTCAGTCCGGATAAGGGGTTGAAACGAACAACCCTGAATATTAGTCGCCTGACTGTGACTGGTTTGACAGTCCTGATTTCTTTCAACCTGGGAATCAGTATCAGAGAGGTGATTAATCTGAAAATGAACGACAGAATAAAAACATTGTAAAGCTGGCTAATATACTTAACTTCAAAACCCAGGATGACATAATTCGCCGGCATTACACTCCCCAGGTAGCCGCCTAACAGTGCGCCGAAAAAAACACCAATACCGGCCAGCACATTATGCGCCGCCATATAGGTAGCGCGTTTATTCTGCGGGATCAGGTCATACAGAAAATTACTGGCGCTCAAGGTAAAACCGGCCCATACCACACCACTAAACGCCTGCGTAAACAGAAGGTAATAAAAATTTGACGATAACAACCATAGAAATGGTACGAAAGGTATCAGGCTTCCGCACAGGCTGAGAATTATCCGGTTGCCAAAAATATCCGATATCCATCCCCAGCGATTTAGTGTCAAAAACTGCATAATTATCATCGACGCGGAACACGCCATGAACTCGAGGTAACTAAATCCCAGGTCACGCAGCAGGTAGATGGAAAAAAACGGTGACGCGACCGCAACGCTGAATTGCATCACCGCAAAGAACAGCGAAAAACCGGCAAACGGGGATTTTATTAATTGTGTCCAGGCGGGCTTTTCAACTGGAATGTCTATGGCTGCAACATGGCCGGGTGGATCATACATTTTGTTTAGATGATATACCGAGACCAGGCGTGAAATAAATGCAACACTGAACAGGATCAAATAACCCGTCGTTGTCAGAAAATTACTATCGAAATAATGCAGTACTGAGCCGGCAACAACTAATCAAATAAATGATGTCATACTCGAGATGCGTGTTCGCCGCGCAAAAAAACGCCCGCGTTTCTTCTCAGTCACCAGGTCACCCATCAAGCTTGACCATTGGGGCGCGGCCAGGTTGCCAAAAGCGTAGTACAAGGTCACGCAGACAATAAATATCTCTACACGATAATCAGTCGGCAGCCAGGGCAGCAGCATCATCGGCAACCAGATGAATGCCTGCAAGCTTGCACCGATCAGGATGATTACTTTTCTGTTGCCAAAAGTGTGCCCGAGCCAGGCCGACAGCAGTTGTGCAAAAGACGCCAGCAAAAGCGGTACTGACGCGAGGAAACCTATCTGGGTCGTTGATGCTTTAAGAAATACGGCAAATGCAGAAAAATAGGTTTCACCACTGCCTGACATCACGGCGTATGCCGCGCCATCACGTACCGAGTGTCTCAGAGATTGATCAATGACATGATCACGAGAATAGCGATGTTTCAAGTTAAAACCTTACGAATTACATATCAAAACGTGGAATCAGCATGGCTCCAGCGGATGACTACATCAAACTTCTGACAGGCCATTGAGTTAAGAAAAACAAGAGGCCGGCTGCCTCATTATTTAGAGGCGACATATCCGTCGCGCATAGCATGACGGCTAGCAAAAATAATTACCGCAGCGTATTCAATACTATCCTGTGCGTTAGTCAAACAGGCCCTGTTTCTTTTCATCTTTCTTAATTTTTTTCGCCTGCTTTTTTTCTTTGGGGGTTAACAGCGATTTCTTCTTGGC